>JAAXIR010000113.1 GCA_012270265.1 Candidatus Poseidoniales archaeon | reverse complement strand
AAACAAAACCACACTTCGGATGCATACTCGATGGCCCACAAACGCCGGAGTCCTTCGTTGTTTCAACACCCAAGAAGGAGCAGGATGAAGAGGTCAAACAACAAGTCATTCTTGACAAACCGAGTCAAGGTTTGGACGATGACATCATCGTTGATTGGTGATTTCAAGCGTCGCATTGATGAATGGGACCGTCGAGGGTAAGGCAAGAGGCGTCCCCATGTCGATGGTCAACGTTACCCTTCCTGATGGTACTATCAACGAATACGCAGCAGGCGTAACTGCTGGCGAAGTCGTTACCGATGCACTTGGAAAGAAGCACGGATGTCTTGCAGCACGCATCAACAATGTTGAACGCGACCTCTCCACACCGCTGACTGATGATTGCGATGTTGAAGGAATTCTTGCTGAGAGCGATGAGGGCATTCACATTCTTCGCCACAGTGCTGCACACTTGTTGGCGCAGGCCGTCATGGAACTCTATCCTGATGCAAAACCAACCATTGGTCCAGCCATCGATCGTGGGTTTTACTATGACTTTGCAATGGAACCCATCGGCGAAGGCGACTTGAAACCGATTGAGAAAAAAATGCACGAAATTGCTCGACGAAATCTCAAGGTTGAGCGCGTAGAATTGGACGACCAAGAACTCCGTGAGCACTTTACGTCCAATCCGTACAAGATTGAAATCATCGATGATAAATTGGAAGACGGAGATGGCTCGACCATCTACAAGCAAGGTGAGTGGTACGACCTTTGCTTGGGCCCACACGTTCCAAGCACAGCGAAATTGATGTTCAGCCGTCTTACTTCGGTCTCCTCTGCCTACTGGCGTGGCGATCAATCCCGTGAACAGTTGGTACGAATTTACGGCATTGTTGAGCCAACAAAAGAAGCACTGAAAGCAACATTGCATCGAATGGAACAAGCAAAACTACGCGACCATCGAAAACTTGGCAAAGATTTGCAATTGTTCCATGTTGACGAAGAGGTTGGTCAAGGACTCATTCTCTGGACACCACGCGGTGCCATTGTTCGACAGCAATTGCAGGATTTCATCTCACATCATTTGCGCCGACAAGGGTACGACCAAGTGTTCACACCCCATATCGGAAAACTGGATTTGTACCGCACATCTGGACACTTCCCCTACTACCAGGACAGTCAATATCCTCCACTCGTTGAACGTGACTTAATGAAAAAACTCGCAGATGAAGGATGCTCGTGTTCCGAATTGTCCAATCTGATGAGCACTGGAGACATTGATGGCTACATGCTCAAACCGATGAACTGTCCACATCACGTCAAAATCTATGCATCACAAGCTCGATCCTACCGAGACCTGCCTCTCCGCCTCGCAGAGTTCGGAACAGTCTACCGATGGGAGCAATCCGGTGAAATCTCTGGAATGACTCGTGTTCGTGGATTTACACAAGACGATGCACATCTTTTCGTTACTGAAGACCAAATCGCTGACGAAGTCATGGGGTGCATCGAACTCGTTCAAACCATCTTTGATGTTCTAGGCATGCACGATTACCGCGTACGAGTCGGATTGCGTGACCCGAACAGCGACAAGTACGTTGGTGAATCCGATCGATGGGATCGGGCCGAAGAAGCATGTCGATCCGCAGCGGCTCAACTCGGCGTTAACTGGTCCGAGGAAGAAGGCGAAGCGGCCTTCTACGGACCAAAGATCGATTTCGTCGTCAAAGACGTCATTGGTCGAGAATGGCAACTTGGAACCGTTCAAGTCGATTACAACCTTCCTGAGCGTTTCGATTTGTGGTACAAAGGAAGCGACGGTGAAAACCATCGCCCTGTGATGATTCATCGTGCACCATTTGGCTCAATGGAGCGTTTCTGTGGTGTGCTCATCGAGCACTTTGCTGGAAAATTCCCTACCTGGTTGTCACCCACACAGGTCCACATTCTCACCATTTCTGAGAAACACAAGCAATACGCATCCGAAGTTGCTCAGAAGCTCAAGGATGTTGGCGTTCGAGTCAAGATCGATGATGGAGACGATACGATTGGAAAGAAGATTCGAACCCATCGCAAGATGCGCCCTGCCTATCTGATGATTCTTGGCGATGGTGAAATGAACAACAACTGTGTTTCGTTGCGTTCACGTACAGGCGACCAAATCGCAGATATCCCTGTTGACCAATTCCTCTCCGATCTCAAAGAAGAAATCGACAACAAAATTTCGGAACCTTCCTTGGTCCCAAAACCTCAGGAAAACTGAACAGAATCACTGCATCAATTCGCACTCCATAAAAGGAAGCAAGGTGTGGCAAATCCATGACTGGCCCGGTGATAGTTGAGGGGTTTGCCTCCATCGCCGTTGTTCCATTGATCTTAGCAGCCGTCATCGCCCTGTTGTTTTGGCGTACGGTTGTTCCACGACAATTGCGTGGATTGCAAGTTGCATTCGAGCCAGGACCTATGCGATACGAGGTTCATACTGTAACAGAATCATTTGGTGAAGCACGTGATTTGCTTCGTTCACGCGGGATGCGTTTTGGAGTTGCAACTTACCTTTTTGCGCTAACAGGCGCATTGCTTCTCTTCTTCGAATATCTCATCTATTCACAAGGAAAGAGCGATGGCTTTCACGCCCCAAACATCTCACTCGCATTGATTCTGATCATCCTTCCCGCAGTGATTTCATCCGGGTCTTCTCTCGGTGCTCAAATCATCAAACCGATTGGCCATGGAAAAGCAAAGTTGCAGGAATCCAGCAGTGCACGCAACACAGCTTACATTGCGTTGACAATCTTCTGGTTCCTTGGCGTAGGTCTGTTTTACTCACTTCTCGGCTCGTGGGGCGTTCCATTCACGCATCGACTGAGCGGGTCGTTGCTGCTCGCTTTTTCGCCTTCCATCGTTGCATATGGCCGGGTCATGGGGACGTCATGGCAAGCGCTTCGTCAATCATCTGCTCAAATTGCGAAAGGCAACCCTTCTCCATTTCACAATCATGCACCAAATGCACGACAGCAAGTGATCGCACGAATTGTCCATCTCAATACATTGGCGATGCCTATCGTCGCCATCAACACGCTGCTCTCGTTGATCGCCATCCTTGTTGCGCCTGAATTGTTTACACATTCTGAGCGAGTTCTCGAACTTCCAGAATACCGAGAACAAGCAACCATCATGGAAGAAGGTGGAATTCTTGGATTCTTCCTCATCGAGTTGTTTTCCAACATTCCAGATCCAGGATTGCGTGTTCCACTGGTCACGTCAATTCTGTTGTTCCTTCTCCTCAACGTTGCCTTGGTTGGGTTCCTGTTCGTTTACGAAGTTGCAAGGATTCTTTTCCTCGATGTTCAAGATGTGTCAGGTCGAGGAGGCATTCGCTTAGCAGACAGTCGATTGCTTCGTGCAGAACGTTCTCAGCAAGCCAAAGTACTCAATTTCTGCTTTACAGGCTTTGCTGGACAGTCAATGCTCCTTCTCGCTCTCGCCATGATCACATTCTGGGATTCCTCGTTCCTTCCACAAGGCGGTGCTTGTGGTGATTGGGAAAACACACTGTGCACCTATGTCGAGAAGGATGCGATGGAAGAGTTGACCTGGATGTTGGCTTCTGGAGGTCAGATTTGCTTCCTCCTCATCTGGCTTACATCGCTTCAGGTCGGATCCAAACTCGATGACATCACCTTTGATGCAAGCATCAGTGAACAGCGCCAAATGTTGACACAGATGGAAGATATGATTTATCTAAAACAACGACCGTTTACGGAACTGATTGCTCATGACCAATGGACGCGGGCTATCGAACATTACGATGAGATTCTGAATCCGACTGAATCATCCACCCAAGGATTGGACTTGTTGCGGCAAACGGGAGCAAAAATGCAGTTGTTTGCTGGATTGAATCGTTGGGAGGAAGCGGAGGAAAACGCGGTCTCATTGCTTGCATTGCAAACAGGTCGAGATGCACAAGTTGCACGATTGATTCTTGCGGCTGCAAGTCTCTGTCAACGAGATCTGCCCGAGGCTGCACCTCGACTTGCACTCTTGAACAAGAGCGACATCGAAGCAGCACGATTGCAATGGTTTGCAGCCGTCCTTGATTCAAAGCGAAGTGTTCCGGGTGCTTCGCAACCCGTCCTCGGTGTTGATCCACTCATGCGTCGAAACATCGACTTGCTCAACAGAACGGCGAACGGAGAGCCTCGAGCCAATACCACATATCGTAACAAGCCCGCTGATCGATTGATGTTGCTCGGCGATTGTGCTCGAATGCGCCTTAGTGGACGGAGCGAAGAAGCTTTATCGATGCTTGAAGCCTTCATGAAGAAGCACGAGGCACACGCTGAATTGCCAACATCAACGTGGTCACAAGGCCGAGTTGTTGCAGCCCTGTTGCACCTCGATGCGGGTCGACCAAACACAGCTGTTCGTATTGCAAGAGAGTTGAGGAAACAGGAGCCACGTCATCCACACGTTCGTTCATTGGTTCGAATTCTGAATGAATTGGGACTGCTCGATGCAATGGCTACAGAACCGACCAAGATGACCATGCTCATCGACTCTGCAGGTGATTGGATGCGAGAGTGGCCGATTCTGCATACAGTTCACATCTCACCACGACTCGGTTCAACACAAGCAAGAAAGCATGCAGGGCGAGCCAATGCCTGGATTGTTCACTCAAAGGATCAATCCGTATCGGAGTACTGGAAGAAATCCAATCTTTGGAAGAAGATTCCATACAACGGAGAGCATGAGCCTCCACATGGTCTCTACTTGCACCTCTATGGTGTCATCACGACCATCGCTGGTATGCCTGTCGATCTTGGATTGCCGGGCGGTATCAATCACAGTGATTTGGTTCAACGAGACCTTGTCTAATCAAACACGTCGTCGCAAACGTTCCATGGATGCGTCTGCTTGTCCGAGTTGTTCCAAAGCAGCCTCTACTTGGCCTCCAATGAGCCGCTCTTCAGCAAGTGCAATGGAAGCCTCGGTTTGCTTCATGTCTTCATCTGTCACAGGAATGCTCGAAGCCGTGCATTGATTTCTCAAGACGGACCACTCCTGACGGACGAAATCGAGCAGAGTCTGTGCCTCACCTTGCTCATTACCAAGTGCATCGAGATCGATGGTGAGGCGTTCAAGCAGTGTTGCAGCATGACTCCATTGACGCTCGTCAGCTGCTGATTGAACCTGCTTGAATCGAGCCATCCATTTCTCTTCATCGTCGAAACCACTTAATCGGTCAGTGATTTTCTTGCGTTGTCGAAGAGCCCGGCGAACGGTTTCCATGGCCTCGCGTTCGACCTGGATGACACGAATGACACCTTCGGCCAGACCGATGGATTGACCGGTATCACCTGCTTCAAGAGCAGCCTCGGCTTGTTCGAGACGGTGCTCAAGTTCGGATGTATCGAATCCATCTGCAGCCTTGAGCGCCTTCGCAGCATCACCGAGGACTTCGACAGCTCGTTCCTTTGCGTCACCATCGGCTTGAAGTTGAATAGGAATCACACAAGCAAGTTCGAAGGCTTTCTTGGGTGCTTCACGATCGAGTTGTTTCTTTGCATCACGTACAATTTGACGCAAATTGTCAATGGTTGCACCAGATTGACCTGTGAGCAGTTCTTCTGCCGTACGTATGGCTTCCTCTGCTTGTTCCCACCAGGTGACGATTTCTTGAGCACGGCGCTTGGCTTGACGGAACAATCCTTCCGCTTCTCGTAACGAACCGAGGCTGGATTCGCGCTCACCCATTTCGTAAGATTTACGTGGGCGCTTTGCTAGTGGTGCCAATTCTTCAGCATGCTGAATCACGAGCAGGGCTTCACTTCGTACAACATCCACATCGGTTGCAAGCGAGAGAGAACGTTCGATGTCCTCAGCCGCTTCTCGGAGCAAACGCATACCAAAGGCAGGATCGATGTGCCCCTCTTCTTTTGCTGTCATCACAAGGCTACTGGCTTGGTCAACAGCTGCCCCTTCGGAACGTAGGACGAGAAGACGGTTCTCGATGGAATCCAATTCTTGACGGAAGGCTTTCCGTTCTTCACGCATATCATCACCAATAAACCAGAGATAGACCACATGTCCTACAACGAAGAGGCTGAGAAGAGGATGCGCCCAATCTTGTGGCTCGACAATCCATGTTTCCCCTGCACGATCACCGACAAGCATTCCCACCACGGTTAATGCACCGATGCTCGTCATCATCGCCCGAAAACGCATGACATCAATGCCACCACGTAACGTGTTTGCTGATGACTGGTACATAGCGAATCCTAGCGATGCGAAGAGGATGGTTGCTACGATGTCTGTCATACTCGATGAGTATGCACGAAGCGCGAACATCAGCAAAACTGGCCAAACAATGCTCGTAGCTGCTCCAATTCGTGTTCGTGCCCGGGGATCGTCGAGGATTAAATCCTGAATGACGATACCCCACAACAGCACCAAAACAGGCATACCAAGTCCTGTAAGCAGACTCGCATCACCAACAAAGGCATCCTTGAGGACCGGCCAAGCCAACCAGATGGCTCCACTCAAACAAAACAAGGCACAAATGGTGCTTAATCGCTCGATTCTTTGGACTCGAAGAAGTCGTTCAGCCTTAATTGCCTCATCAACATCCCCCCAGAGCATGATTTGAGCACACATGGTTTTGATGAAGAAACCACCGACTCTTTGCATACTGTTTGGCAACAATGTTCAAGGGTGTGCTTGGATGGTTGGTGAAGAAGGGGACATCCTATGAAAGGACTCATCACGATGGACGATTTGACCAACGACGACATACACAGCATTCTTGCCGATGCTGAGCGACTTTTGCCTGTTGCACGTGGTGAGACCTACCTCCCATTGTTGCAAGGTAAGATCCTCGGCAACCTGTTCTTTGAGCCAAGCACGCGTACTCGGATGTCCTTCGAGACAGCCATGAAGCGACTCGGCGGCGATGTCGTCAACCTTGGCGATGTCAAAACGTCCTCTGTTGTGAAAGGGGAAACACTGTTTGACACGATTCAGATGGTCGATGGGTACACCGACATTATCGCCATGCGCCATCCTCGACAAGGCGCTGCTCGGTATGCACAAGATGCTGCACGTGTGCCCATTCTCAATGGGGGAGATGGTGCGGGACATCACCCCACACAAACCATGCTCGATTTGTTCACCATTCAGCAGTCCCATGGAACGCTTGAAGGATTGACGGTCATCCTTGCAGGGGATCTTCGATACGGTCGTACCGTCCACAGCCTTTCCCATGCTCTGGTTCGCTTTGGTTGCCGCTTGATTTTTGCATCACCTGAACTGCTGAGAATGCCCGCAGAGATTGTTGAAGACCTTCGAGAACACGGTGCAGATGTTACGGAAACCGAAGACCTCCTTGGCAACATCAACCAAGCCGACGTTGTCTACATGACCCGAATTCAAAAGGAACGATTTGCTGATGAGGATGAATATGCGAAGGTTGCAGGCGCCTACAAGTTGCATGCACGTGACCTTGACAATGCCAAGTCGGAGATGGTCATTCTACACCCACTTCCACGTGTTGATGAAATTCATCCAAGCGTCGATTCAACTCGGCACGCTCGCTACTTTGAACAAGCCTTCAACGGTGTTGTTGCGCGAATGGCTCTCCTTTGTCGACTCTTGAACATCGAAGTCCCTGCTGAAATTGCAGGAGGTGATGCCTGATGGCTGACGAACACAACATGCGACGCGTTACTGCAATCAAGAACGGGACGGTCATTGATCACATTCCATCCGGGCAGGCTCTGAAAGTTCTAGAACTGCTCAGTCTCTCTGGCGATACATCCGTTCCTGTTTCCCTAGTGATGAATGTCCCATCCAAGAAGATGGGATCGAAAGACATCATCAAGGTCGAAGACCGTGAGTTAACCCAATCTGAACTCGACCGTTTGGCATTGGTCGCTCCTGACTCAAGCATCGCAATCATCCGGGCTTATTCGGTAGCAGAGAAGTTGAATGTGAACCTTGGTGAAGAAGTGCGAAACGTTGTTCGATGTACATTCTCAAACTGCATTACGCAGAACCCAAGAGAACCTCTACCACATCGACTGAGGGTGACGAAGACAGACCCGTTGACGCTACGCTGTCATTACTGCCAGCGTCCACAAGATTTGGACGAATTGATTCACAACCTACTCTAAGTCAACATCGAGAAGGTCTCGCATATCGCATGCTTTGCATGTGGCTCCAGATGTTGGTGAACCACAGCGCTGGCACTTTGTTGGGTGCGAATGGACAGAAGGCGTACCTTCTCGAGCAACTTGCTTGATGTTGTCCGACATCCGTACCAAACTATGCCTCGTACCAGGTACATCTTGCTCGAGTTGAGCAACGATGTCGCGATAACGCCAACGCAGTGCACCTTGTGCATAAGGACACTCCTCATGATGAAGTGGCAATTGCTTGTGCATGGCGAGTAGATGAATCTCTTGTTCAGGAATCCAACGTAATGGAACGATTCTCGGGGGTAAGCCATCAACTGGAGCATCTGTATGAGGGGCAAGGCGCAGCGTTCTGTCGATGTCCCCATTGGTCATGTTCATCAAAACGGTCTGGGCCATATCGTCCAAGTTGTGACCCAGAGCTACGACGTCTGCTCCAACCTGTCGAGCCAATGCGTTGATGCCTTGTCGACGAAAGACACCACAGTAGGAACAAGGCATCATCGAGACACCTTCGTTCGATTCAGAAACAACTGGTAAGCGTTTTACAACCTCATCCATCTGATGGAAGTCGAGCTGTTCGTAACTTGTTGAGATGAATTCAACTCCGAGTGTTTCGCATAAATCGATCGCACACTGCATCGAAGGTGGGCGGTATCCATCAATACCTTCATCGACACAACCAGCAACGATTCGAACATCTCGACGCATACCGATCAATTCGACAAGCAATGTTAGCAGAACTGCGGAGTCCTTTCCACCAGAGATTGCAACAAAGACCGTTGTTGGTTTTGATTTATCGAGGTGTAGTTGCTTGCGAAGTTCCTTGGCCACCTTCTTTCGAATCGATTTTTCAAGATGATAACCACACAAAATACGTCCCGAGTAGGCTTGTTCGACCACCGCATCCTTTCCACAGACATCACAAGCCGGGGCTTGAAATGGACTCTGGGATGACTCGGCCATGTTGAATCATCACAACACCTGCATTAAACGCCTCCGATTGGACCCTTTCAAGAAATCAAAATCTCAATTGAATTTTAAAAATTCGAATTGAATTTTTCTTCATTAATTGATTCCACTGACCTCGCTCTGAACGCGGAAAAAGTGCTGTGAGTGCATCTCCGCGCACGTCATTTTGAAAATTCGCAGTTGGAAATTTAAATTTCGTCGCCAAATCCCCCTACGGGGGAGTAGTTTCGGCAAAGTTCTTGAATGGTACGTTGCTGTCAAGGGGTTTGGGCTAGCATGCTAAACACGTTGTTTCCTCAATTTTGCGAACTCGACGGCGTACGTCATGTTCGTTTGATGGATCAATTTGGAACCACGCTCCAAACCACGAAGAAGTGGCCAGAATCCGTTGAAGAACAACGCAGTGAATGGGCAACATGCTGTTCAGTCGCTGAACAACTCGACCTCGGACCACTGTTTGAGGTTTGGATGGAAGGACGGAGGTTGACGCTTATCGACCACTTCGACAGCGATTTGTTCGTTTATCTCTCAGGAAAAGACGGCAGGAAAGGCGTTTGGAAGTACGAACTTGAACGTCTGCGACGAGAATGGAATGCACAGCAAACCAAGGTGATATGATGTTTGACTTACCACATATTGAACGATTTGATGACGAAGTGGATGTAGCCTCAGGTGCCATCCAACCCTTCGAACATGGCTTCATCACGACCTGGGTGGGTCGCAGGAAGACACCGTTCGGCCATCGTTTGGTGCGGGCTGGACGTATTGTTGGTTGGATTTGCGAGGGTTCGAGTGCTACCAAACTCCTCGGCGGTGCTGATGCTCGAGATGCGTTAGAAGAAGCGGAAAAGAATCAACATCGACTTGTTGCATCGACATGTTCACTACACGGACTTGCAGAACTTGCAGCTCTTCTTCCAGAGGCGTTCGAATTCCAAGCCGATACGCAAGGCCTTGGTGCGAGCAGCTCGTTGACGGACCGATTGTTCGCTCGAAACATTTCCGCTGTTCTTCAAGCACTTTCCGATTACGAGCACGTTCGAGGTGCTCTTGCAGCAGATCAAGGAATTCTCATCGATAGTATGGGCGATTTGCCCGGAACTGCTGAGGAACTCTCCGCAACCGTTGCTACTCTCTCCGATTCCATGAATGCTCAACAAGCAAAGCTTGGTGGCGATGTCAATGGCTATGCATCCCTCTCCATGGGCGATGCCTCACTGCTTATCGCATCCAGTTCCACCATCGTGTTGGCCATCTGGACCGAACTCGATGCCAACCACGCACGATTGTTAACGGATGTTGCGGCCAAACTCGATGGTGAGATTGGAACCTATGCCGAAGGTTCTGCTACGCTCCCTGATGGATTTGTGCTTCGCGAAGGGAAAGGTGGTGCAGATGCGGTCATGTCCATGCTTTCTGCTGCGCTTGAAGAGCGGGTAACAGGGCATCTCAAGGCAGGTGCAAGCGACAAAGCGGTATCACTTGCCCTCAACAATGGGCTTCCAGTTGCCATGGCTGCGAACGGTCAGTCGTTTGAAGAGGCCATGCAAGGGCTCACAGAAAGCAAGCGTGTCCTCAAATTGCATCGACTTGCATCGGGTACCATGGTTTCATCGTCAACAGGGGATGTTTCTGAATTCACGCTCAAGCAGTTTGTTGAGTCGCTGTCAACGGTTCGAACCCGTTCAGAAAAGCGTCGTGAATCCATGATGCATCGATTGATGGGCATGTATGGCTTTGAAATCGGTCTCGACGATGTACGAGTCATTCGATCGAAATTGAGCATCCATGTTGGTGGACAAGAGGCTGTGCAAGCACTACCAACTGCAGCACCACTTGCAGGCGTCGATTCTGGATTGCGTCGTCGACTCGAGGAATCCGAGCGACGAGCAGACACACTTATGCGAACCAATGCAAGTCTGACGAGCCAACTCCAGGATGCTGAAAAGGAGCGCACTGAAGCATTGGTTCGTCTTGATGCCATCAAGCAATCATCGGGCGAACAAAGCGATGCGATTCAATCCAAGAACGATGAATTGAATCGCGTTCAGGTCACGGTATCCGAATCGAGAACTCGTATGGAACAAGCAGAAGAACGTGCAGATCGCCTTCTTCGCAGAGTTGGAGAGCTTGAGCATCAACTCAGTGAACGAGCTGCTGAGTTGGCAAAAGCACTCGGTGATACGGAAAGCAGTGCAGCGTTGCGTGATGAGCTTGAAACGCTCTCCAACAAAGAGGCGACCACTCGAGCAGATTTGGAATCCAATGCGCAACAACTTTCCTCAATTCGCGAGCAAATCGAGCTTGAAGAGCGTCGATTGCGTTCCCTTGAGGAGCAAATCACAACTCTCAGAGACCGGCAAGCAAGTGCTCAATCGAAGAGCAACGCTTCTGAAGAGAAAATACGAGCTGCCCAAGCACGCTTGGATCAAATCGAAGCCGAAACACTCGCCAGTCGCCGCAGAGCAGAAGAAGAGCGACAACGACTTGCTGAGGATGAAGCACGTCGAATGCAACTCCATTCGGAAATGCGGGAATTGATGGGAGAACGAAAAGAACTCCTTACTGAACTTGGTAATCTAGGGGCTCGCCGTGGTAATGCTGAGACCGAACTCTCTGGTTTGATTGCTCGTGCTGAGGCATTGACAGATGCCCACGAAGAAGCCGTTGCAGATATTGCTGAAGCGGAACGACTGCGTGCACGGCTTAACGAAGAACCCCTTGCACAGGCTCTGCTCAACGATGATGCTACATTCCGTGGTCTCGGTCCTGTACTCGATCGGCTCGAGCACGCACGTACCTTAGGCTACTCCGTTGTGCTTCTTGACAGAGCCGTTGAACGTGCGCTTCAAGTTGTGCAATCAACGGTCGACCACATTGCAGCGACACCTCGACACCTCTTGAGTAGCGAAGTCATGACCCTCCTCGAACGACAAGTTCCTCAAACTGCTGGAGCAGTACGTGGTCTTGCTCGATGGTCGGTTCAACAGCGATTGGAGAATCAACTTGGTGAAACAGTAGGCCACTTGATTCTTGACCTTGAAGGCATCTTGGAAGATTACGATCGCTCCATCACCATGCTTCGACGAATGCGGAATGTCCTCGATCAACTTGGAAATCTTGGTGCACCACCAGAAGAAATCGAAGCACTGCGAATGAACTGTATGCGTCCTGAAGCTTTACCAAGTGTTGCAGTTGAAACACGACGTTTGATTCGAGTTGCCCTCGATGACATCTATCTCGAAGCTGACCAGCGTGATGCTGGTGAAGCCATTGCTCTTGAACAAACGGCCCAGGTACTCGAGGAGTTGTTGACACAAATCGATGCGTCAGGATTGACAAAAGGCGTTCCACGTGGTGCTATGTGGGATTTCCAAAGGGATGGATTCCTTCCATTTGAGCGCACAGCCATCCCAGTTGGCCAGCGAACACCGGTGATGGACGATATGATGGAAAACATTCAGCCTACGCTTGTCGTCGAAGAGAGCGTCTCGTTGGATGCTGAACCTGTCGTCGAGCTGTCCGATGAATGGGAAGAAATGCCAGCACCTGTTGAATCCGAAATTACGGCAGAAGACGATGTGGAAACACGTAGTATCCCAATTCAGGAGGACCGAGCCGATCTCGAAGCAGAACTCGCACGCCTCGATGCGGAGCGACAACTTCGCACTCCAAAGGTAGAGGAGTCGAAGAGCGACCCTCGTTTGGATGCACTTCACGACCAACTTTCTGAATTGGATTTCTGAGGTGAGAGGATGTCTGAGACGCTCCTGCGAAGAAATGAATCCAAGGGCTCTGCTTATCCATTGTACCTAGAGAAACTGATTTTCCTTGCATCGATCGTCGGTTTTGTCTTCCTCAATCAACTCCTATGGTCGTCCATCGATGTGATGTGGTACCAATGGCTTGCATCGGTTGGACTTGCATTAAGCATGCTGATTCTTAACGAAATAATTGGACGCACAATTCAGATGATGCGTGCGAATAAATGATCAGAATTCCTTTTCTTTGACCGGTTCAGGTTGATTGTTGGTCATCGATTCAATCAGGCCCCAGACACGTTGCCATGGTACGAAGAATCGGAGGACTGCGACCAAACTGAGGAACAGAAGTGCGGAAATGACCAACCCGTAGGTTAGCGATAATTCGATCGATTCTGAGACTTGAGCAGCCCATTGACTTCCTGTGGAATTTCGAACCACTTCAAGCAAAACGCTGTGGAACCCAAGAGCGACCATCGTGACAAGGCCTGTTACAGTCAAGAAGCCAGCGGTATGTCGCAGATGACCATTGAGAACGTTGTCCATTTGTCGAACGTATTCTGGGTCTCGCTTACACGATTCTGGGAGCCGATATGCATATTCAAGATAACGAATGACACCGAATCCTGATTCTTGGAAGACCATGATGAGAACAGCAATCATGATGAGTGAGAATTGTTCTGGAGTGACCAAATCAAATCCAAGGAATCCAACCGTTGGATCGCTCACTTGAGACTCAAGTGAGATGAGGTTCGAACCCCAATCCCCAAGTTGTGATTTGATGAGTGGGAAGGTCAAGATGGCGTGGATGGCCAAGAAGAGGAGCGTGAATCCAATCGCCCAGCCGATGGAACGACGTGAGAGACCCCAGATGCCTCGAGTGCCCATGATAACAGGCAAGAGATAGATGAACAGAATAACAAGTGAGAGAATCATCAATAACGGCCATTCCAACGTTTTCAGCTCACTCTCAGATGGAGGACGAAGGTCCCAGGAGA
>JAAXIR010000245.1 GCA_012270265.1 Candidatus Poseidoniales archaeon | reverse complement strand
CTTCATCCCATTCTCCAATGAGGACGAGATGGTCTTTGAGTCTCTGAATTGGATCGCCACCCGGCCAACACGCAGCCTCGTCGTTTGGTCGATATGCCGATGGGTCATCGGATGAGGAGTGAGCTCCTGCACGGTAGGTGTAGACCTCGATGTGCGTTGGACCCATTCCTGCGCTTGCTCGGTCAC
The DNA here is from genome assembly GCA_012270265.1 of Candidatus Poseidoniales archaeon. Classification (GTDB taxonomy): domain Archaea; phylum Thermoplasmatota; class Poseidoniia; order Poseidoniales; family Poseidoniaceae; genus MGIIa-L2. The sequence continues at coordinate 2,549 of JAAXIR010000245.1, read as the reverse complement.
GTGCCCACTTGGTGATGCTGTACAGAGCGAGGAAATCGTTTCCATCGACGCGGAAGGATGGAATGTCGTAGGCAAGTCCTCGCTCAGCGAACGTGCGTCCTCCTGTTGCAAGGTTTGCGTGTGTCGAGATTGCCCATTGGTTGTTGACGACGTTGAGGATAACAGGTGGCTTGAAGGTCGAAGCGAAATTCAATGCGTAGTGATAGTCTCCTTGAGCTGAAGTTCCATCGCCGAGCCAAGAAATACAGACTTCATCCTTCTTCTGATATGCACTCGCCATGGCAACGCCAACAGCTTGTGAGAATTGGGTGCCTACTGGAGATGAAATGGAAATGAATCGTCCTTCTTTGTAAGTGTAGTGAACTGGCATTTGTCGGCCACGAACGTTGTCTTCGGTATTACCAATGCAGTGGCAAATCATGCTCACCATGTCACGGCCACGGACGAATTGAGCCCCTGGTTGTCGATAGGAAGGGAAAATCCAATCCTGATTTTCGAGTGCCATGGTTTGGGCAATGGCAACGGCCTCTTCTCCGAAGGATCGCATGTAAAACGATAGTTTTCCAGTTCGTTGCATTTTGATCATTCGATCGTCGAAGATACGAAGACGCATCATGTATTCAAGACCTTGAATCAATTCAGATGCGTCGAGCTTCGGATCCCATTCTCCTTTGGCCTCTCCAGCATCGTTGAGGACGCGGAGCAATCCACGAGCGTGTGGTGCTGAATCGTCAGAAGTGCATGTGGCCGGATCCGGCCGCCAGAGGTCGCCCGGTTGTTCCTTGAAAGCGCCGCCAAAATCAGCCTCTTCACCTGGGCGAAACGGTGGTACTCCGATGGTGTAAGGTGCGGTCGTAGCCGTCAATCGGTCCGTCATTGTTCCACCTCACCATGACTCGGCATTAAGGCATGTTGGTCAATTGCTTTGGGCTGGACCAGCACGTATGCACCAGGCATTTCCTCAGTGTTGCTTTCATCGAGTGTCTTTCGCATAAGCAACCCTGCTTTGTACGAGGAGCGTACCAATGGCCCGCTTGCGACGCCTGAAAAGCCCATTTCAATGGCTTTCTTTGCCCAAACATCGTACAGTTCAGGTTCAGGGAATCGGTCGATGGCAAGGTGGTTCTTCGAGGGGGCGAGGTACTGGCCGATGGTGATCAAATCGACACCTGCATCACGTAACAAGTGCATGGCTTCGACGATTTCTTCATCGGTCTCACCAACACCGACCATCAAGGACGATTTGGTCAACATATCTGGACGAAGTCGTTTCGCTTCTCTCAGAATGGATAGAGATTGTTCAAACGATGCTCGTGGATCTCGAACGATGGAGTCCAAACGGGGGACACATTCGACATTGTGTGCGAACACAACCAGTGGACTGCCATCGAGAAGGTGAGCAAGATCGTCCAAATCTCCTGCAAGATCAGAACACAAGAGCTCCAAACTAACCTCTGGACAACGCTCTGCAACAGCAGCAAGGCATTGTTTGTAATGATCGGCTGCTGAGTCCTCTAAATCATCCCGATTGACAACCGTAATGACTGCATGACGTAGTTTCATTGATGCTACTGCATCTGCGAGATGTTGTGGTTCATCAACATCGAGTGGAGGAGGTGCTTTTCTCGTCCCAACAGCACAGAATCGGCAACCTCGTGTGCATTCTTTTCCGGCGATCATGAATGTAGCATCCCCGCTGGACCAGCAATCGTGTATGTTCGGGCATTTTGCCTCTTGGCAGACTGTGTGAAGTTGGTTGTCTTTGACAGCATCCATCGTTTCGTTGAAAATCGCTTGCTGTGAGCCAGATGGTAACTTTGTTCGGAACCATGGTGGGAGGCGAGGTCGTGCAGTTTTTTGACTGGCCATTTTCAGATTCTTTGCCATGCGTTGCCCCCCTTGTACAATCCGACATGAATGAACATCAAAAAGGTGCGCAGCCCAGCAATTCGAGGTTTTGCAGGGATACGAGCATATATGTGTGAGAAGAAAAAACAGGAAACATGACAGCCAAGGTTTGCCTCGTGACCGGAAGCGGCCGACGAATAGGCGCTTCCATCATTCGGAAGTTTGCTGCAGAAGGCTATGCTGTTCTCATTCACGTTTCGCGTTCCGTTGAAGCAGGTGAGTTGCTCAAATCCGAGCTTGTTGAACAGGGTCACAAAGCAGATGTTGTTCGTGCTGATTTGTCGGATGAAAACGAGACTGCAAAACTCATCCAAACGATCACTCAACATCCATTCGTTGTTGATCGAGAAGGACTGGATGTTCTCGTACACAATGCTTCGGTCTATAGCCAAACGCCAATCGAAGAATTGTCGTTAGAAACCATGCGATTTCTCAATCGATTGCACGTTGAAGCGCCGCTGCAACTTTCTCAAGGATTGGTCCACTTGTTGGCTTCAGTCAATGGCTCGATCGTTGGTATGACCGATACCTCCGCAGGAAAGGCCTGGGAGAAGCTCTCTCACTACACTTCGAGCAAAGCAGGTCTCCGTCAATTGATGTTCAATCTCGCAGGCGAATATGCACCACGAGTTCTAGTGAAC
>JAAXIR010000246.1 GCA_012270265.1 Candidatus Poseidoniales archaeon | reverse complement strand
GAACAACATGCTCGCCCATTTCCAATGTCCATCCAGCATGCCATTGTGGTCGGAGATGTCCTCATTGCAACATGGATTGATCGTGAATTATTACTCGCAAGAATGGGATGTTTGCCACTCAATCGACCATTCAGAGACGGCGTGGAACGTGGAGATTTACGAATCGCTCGAAATCTTGAGCATGCGATTCTACCCGAAGGGGCAACATGGGCTCACGTTCTCGATGCTGAGCCTCTTGCCTTAGGCAGTATGGATGACGGGTTTGTGTTCGTTCTTTGGAATCGTGGAGTGTACGGTTTTGATGTCACTGGAGTGGAACGCTGGAGAGCACCACCTCCAGAGTGGCCGGATCTCGCTCATCTACCAATGAGTCAAGAGACAGTATCGCTCCATGAGACATCTACGACCATCGAAGTATGGTCAAGGGCGGGAGGATGTTTGCGACTTTCGAAAGAAGATGGAAGCAAGATTGGAAATTCCCACTTTGACATTGAGGGCGCCCTCTCAGATGTGCATGGCACAGAAACGGAACGACTTCTTTTGCTGAATGATGGACGTTGTTATCTTTACAGAACTGGAGTAAAAGTTGCAGACCTTACCACAAAGGGACCCGTTCAACATGCAGTCAATACGAACGGCACGTGGATACTTTCAGGTTGGAGAGAAGAAATTGCGATCAGTGAAAACGGTGTCCAAACAAGGAAGCAAAACGAAGTGGTTGTTCAGCACTTAAGCAAAGATGAGCAACTTTGGCTGCTCACCAACGATGGTGTGCTTTCTCACTCAATTTTGACGGAGTAGCCACAACGACCGCATGTCTTGCGGTCAGCGTGAACTGCCAAGAAGACGCCAGGTCCACAGTTGGGGCAATGGTCCGCCTTGCGTTCGAGTGTCCCGGCTTCAGCAATAGCATACTTCGACCACTTAGCCCTTGGATTTGGTTCTCCCATCATTCACCACCGTCCTCTGTTTCTTCAGCAGCCTCTTCGGCGACTTCCTCGCTTGCGTTACCACTTCGGAATCCCTTGTGGCGTTCGTGAATGTATTCTGGTTCGACCTTCATTGCCTCAGCAGATTCGTAAATGAGCGCTTGACCAGTTGTCAAAGCTTGTCCGTAGCGCGTCTTGCAGTTCTTTACGACGATCAAATCAGGATTGGAACCTGGCTCGAGGGTCTTGACGAGATCCATGATGTCCTTCTTTGAGGGTGTCTTCGCCCCCTTGTGATTCCACTTAAAGTCGATTTCAACTCGGTTGAGTAGTTTGTTTTCTGTTCGGTTTACAATATCCATGTGTTCGTCCTCCTTAGCGGATGTTTACTTTCAGTGCGTAGTGGCCTGGTTGGTCGATGTTCAGTCGCTCAGCGATTTCCGAGCGCGACGGGTGGATGATGATGACGTAGCCTTGCCAGTCAGTCGTGGTCTGAGCGGATGGGTGACGTGGGCATTGGTCAACTCCGTCTTGGAGAATAAGTCCACATTCACCGCATGCAAATGGATTCTTGGCCATCTTCACTCACCTGTTTCGCCAAGCCATTCAAGAGATCCGAGACCCGGTTGCTTGCATGTTAGACCAATTTTTGATCGGCGAGGGTCGCTTGTGTCAGGAGACAGTGAAACGATTCGAGCACGAACTGCGGTTCCGATGCCCAATCGCTTGTCATCATTCCGACCTGAGATGGTACCTGCGCCGACATTCACTTCGACTTGGTCATCAAGAATCTGAGATTTGTGCAGTAGAGCTTCCATTGGACCGATGCGAACGAATGCACCAAACTCGTTGACTTCAGAGATCGCTCCTTCAACGACTTCGTAATCGTCCATGCAAAAGAGGAGTGCATCGAAGCGAACACGCTGATAGATCGCACCGTCGCCGTGGATGATCCGACCACGACCGAGAGGTGTGTGGTTGCTTGTTACCAAAATGAAGCGATTTTGTTCATCAAAGCGACCTTCGAAGGCGGTCATTGCCAATCGGTCGATGTGTTGATCGAGTGATTGGCCTTTTTTCATGTACTCTGCAGGGATACGGATGGTATCCTCTCTTGTGACGATTTTGTACATCTTGTTCATCTCCCGGGCTTCTCGAACCGAGTGATGAAGAGGAAGAGGCAGAACCTTTCCGTCCTTCACCGGCTTTCGCCTCGGGAGAGAAGTTGACCGAAGTCATTTCGCCCACAGTCGACCCCTATATGAAGCCCACGCATCAATTCAAGCAACTGCGCTTTGGAATTCTGAGCATTGAAGCCACAAAAATAGGTTCCAATTCACAATGATGCGACGCTTGAAGAGCAAAACAATAACAACCCCTCATGGATGAATAACAACAATGAGCAGCGAAAGCCATTCCGAAGCAGGGCCACAATTCCCTGCCATCGGCATCGTTATGTTGATGCTCATTGTATCTTTGACCCAAATTCATTGGACGAATTTTGCGGATGAAAAAGTCGTTGTGCAGACATCCCAACAACCATGGAATCCTTACGAGCAACCATGGAGTCAATACGGCGGTACGCCTACACGCAATGGTTCTATGCCAACCCATGACGCTCAAACAGGTACAATGCTGAGCATCGATGATCCTGTCATCAATTGGGTTGCACTCGATGACGATATCGGTTCAGATGCCTACGGTTCAATCATCGGAAATTTCTCAGAAAGACTCATGACAACGCCTGGAGCCATCCCACGTTGTGCGCCATTAGGTCTGTTTGCACTTCTCCAGCAATTGTTACCATATTTGACGAA
>JAAXIR010000224.1 GCA_012270265.1 Candidatus Poseidoniales archaeon | reverse complement strand
GGTCAAATGTCGGTTGTTTCTCAATTGATTACAGTCGACAACTCTGCACCACGAGCAGTGATTGAAGAATTGACAATATTCGATGACCTCGACTCGTCCGTTTTGATTCCGTTCAGTGCTAATGGGAGCGGTGATTTTGATTCAGCGTGTTTCACATTCCCCACCGATGGAACGTGGCACTGTGCAGAAAGCGAACCTGCTGCCGGTTCCGAGTTCTTGCAAATCGATTGGTCGAGCAGCCTTGATGGACGATTGACGCCAGAAGACGAGGATTGGCTTACATTTGAAACTCGACTCTCTGCAGGTGTTCACGACATTACACTCACGCTGAACGATGGCATCAATCCGAATGTAACGACAACGAGAACACTCACAGTTGCTGAATCCGCCCCAATTCTCGTCCTCGATTCGCCAGTGAATGGTAGTCAATTCGCATCAAGCGACACGATTGTCATCGATGCACGAAACAGCGTTGATTACGATGAGGATGAATTTACGATGACCTTGCGAAGTTTCGATGATGCATCAGCAACGTACATCCCTATCCTAGCCGACGTTTCAACAAGCACTGTTCATGAAATCCAATTGGACGCTGGGCTTCGAGACATACAAATTGAACTGGTCGATGCAACAGGAAAATCACGTGTTGAATCTCTTGAATTGCTCATCGTTCCAAGCGATCCCGAAGCTGTGATTGTTTCGCCAACAAATCTCGATTCTATTGACCCTGGTGCAATCATCGTCTTCGAAGGCGCATCTTCTGATGCAGATGATGACCTCGTAACAAGAGAATGGCGCCTTCACGTACCAGGTCTACAAACAAGCGTATTGAGCACACAATCGACCTTCACGCAAGTCTTCGTTCCTGGTTCGCATCATGTCTCGTTGTACGTACAAGATGCCCGTGGTGCTTCCTCAGAACAACACATCAACTTCACCGTCCGCTCAAGTCTCCCTGAATTGGTTCAGACCAGTTTAGAACTGTCTCAAACCGAGTTTGTTTCCGACGAGCGAGTCACGCTTGATGTGTCTGTGCAATTGATTGATGCTGATGGTACGACGGACGATGTTCGCGTCGATATCGTCCACAACATTCAGACATGGACGTTCAATCTTAGCGATGATGATGGCGATGGCATTTGGACAGGTTCGCTTGAATTCCAGCCTTCGGGAGTTGGACAACCAAGTTTCAAGGTCATTGCAACAGATGGTGAAGGCGATTCAGCGAGCGTTGATATTCTCTACACACCACTCAAGGTTGTGGAGGCAGAAAGTGGAGGTTTCTTGTCCACTGGCGTTCTTATCGGTGCAGTTTCCATTGCTATCCTCGCTGCACTCCTCATGACGCTTCAACGTCGCAGAGCAACCGCTGCAGAAATGAAGATCATCGATTCATGGGGCGTCTTTGGTGATGGAGCAGTCGAAGAGGATGCATCCGATGAGGAATCCAATGAAGGTGAAAAGTTGGATTGGGATGCTGTATAGACGCAAGAGTTGTTCGGCCATACAGTAAAATACGACTCATTCTTATCGGTAACTATGAGAAAAGCACTTGCTCTTGTCCTCACTAGCCTTTTGATTGCAACAACCCTTCCAACAAGTGTTGCTGCAGATGAACCAGAACCCATTGCCTGGGGCATTGAATACGATTATTCGAATCTGAACACAGACATCGCCTCGATGATTGGAATCGACTTGCAGGAAGTCTTCTCAGAGGTTATGGCAGCAGGAGATGATTCAGGATTGGATCTTCTCATCGGAAGCGTTACGAGTGGTTCAACCACCATCGTCTTCGAACAATACGACGGGCCATTGACCACGTTGGATGTCGACGGAACGCCAACTGATTTCTCAACCAAGATGACAGAACTTACTGTACGTCACGGTCTGCTGGACGATTTCGCTGTTCACTCCGAGTGGAGCGACTCTTACGGCGGAATCGATCTCACAATCGGTTACGATGCTGAGCAATTGTTCAATGCTGATGTCCTCTACACAGAGTACTTCGACTCCGAAATGGGGCTTCATGGAATGGACATGGAGATGGAAATTGAAGCAATGATTGAGTACAACGTAGGTGTTAGTGGAGAGATTTCTGGCGATGGAGAAACACTGCCATTCGATATTGATTTGACCATTGGTACTTCATTTGATATCAACAATGGATTGCTTGAAGTGCGCATGGCCGACGCTTCCCCGCTCTTCACTGAGATGGAAGGTTTGCAACCAGGCCAGGAACTTACATGGGAATGTGGTTCAGATGAAAGCGATGTTGACTCCTCATTTGACGGAGTCCACATCAAAGACATCTGCTCGGAACACAACATCCATTACGAAACAGAGACCTCAGTCCTGTTTGAATTGACAGGTATCCCGACCGAAGAGCTCGGTCTTCCTGCAGGGGACTTCGACTTCACAATTTCTGATACCGTCACCGACATGTACGATGGTGAAGTTGAACTCTTCTTCATGGGAGGTGCAATGGAACTTCTTGATGAGCCAACACAAATGATCACCATCGATGATGGAAGCACCATCGAAGTTCACCAAGCGTATGCATCTCCGACTCCGCTTGCCTTCCCAGCAATGTGGGCCATGATGTGGGCCAACTCCGTCGTTGGTAGTGGAGATTACCCAGGCATTGTAGACGCTCTCCTTAGTGACGAAAACTTTGAGGAGATTTTCGGCGGTTTGGCTGATGAGTTATCTGAGGATGATGACGAGGACTACTTCGTTTGTGCCAACCTCAATGA
>JAAXIR010000047.1 GCA_012270265.1 Candidatus Poseidoniales archaeon | reverse complement strand
CCGCCATGGGATTCCAGTATCGCGTATCCAATTCAGAGACAGGTGTTGCATCCGAAACATGGAAGCCTGTTGACACGTTAAATCCGGCAAATCTTGCGGTTCTCGGCATTGGCAACCATTCCCTTTCGGGCGTTGCAGCAAGCGATAACGGTTTGATGGAATACCGGATTCAACTCTACACGGAAGAAGTCCAAGATTGGGTCATCCCGAATCTGGATGCAATTCGCTGGGGTGCAGAAGAGGCTTCGTTTTCCTTGAGCAATCCTTCCGCCATTCAACCCAATGCTCCACAGATTACATTCTCGACGCATCATGCAGCCATGGAGCAAGAACTTGTGCAACCAGCTGTGTTCGAATTTGCCATGATCAAAGCAACCACAGAAGGGTTCATCCATCCCAATGCCGTTTGGACAACAATACGTGTCTCTCCTGACGGAAGCGCACCGATTGTAAGCGATACGGACAACCTCTTGGACAGCAGCAGTGTTACAGTCTCAGCGGCAACAAATGGCGTTCGCGATGTTGACTGGGCGCTCTCATTCAACGACATGGATACAGATAATGTTCTGATACGCGTGTCCACAGAGGGCGTTGCAACATCAACGTACACCCACCCAACACCAGTCACCATCGATCGTTCGATCTCAGTCTTCATGGATTCTGTTTCATCCAATTTCTCAACGCAAGGCGGCAACGATGTCGCACAGGATGAAGTTCTACGCGGAGGTGCTTCGATGACCGTGGCAGTCGACCATGCCTACTCGAGCAGTGGCCTAAGGCCTCTTTCAAACAACATCAAGGTACGCCTTCATGTTGATATTGATGTACGTTCTCAAGACGAAAACGCTCCTCAATCGTGGTACAATACGTCAACAACCTTCGTTGGTCTCAGTGCCAATCAGGCAACGGAATTTATCCTCACCTTGCCAGCAAATGTCTCTGGACAAACTTTCGTTTATCTTGAGGCGCAAACCACGGACTCGATTGAGCTAACCGTCGACCAAGCCGCATCGTCCATTCGATTCCTTCTCGATTCCTTCGCTCCAGTTGTAATGACGACCTCACCACTCGTCGATTCATACCTCAATGTCAATCAAAATCGAACGGTGACCTTGAATGTCTACGATGCTGTTGGGTTTGCACAAAACAGCATTCAATCCTATGTTTGGCTCGAGGGAATTCATGATGCGAACGCCAACGGTCTCGCCGAGACAAACGAGCGCGTTCTTGTTGAACACGAGGTCATCAACATCGACACATCCTGGCAATTCATGTTCCATCTTAATGAATCTGGAAACGCAGACGGCGATGCAGTGAATGTCTTCCTTGAGGGCACAGATCGGGATGGTCGTGACATTCTCACTGATGGGCTTGGACAAGGCCACCTCTACTGGACAAGTCGACTTCCGACGAAGTCAACCATCGTTTCAGTCGAAGAACGCTATCCGACGGAGAGTGGGGTTGCCCAACGCTTGCAGCCAACAAAGGTGAGTGGTTGGGATGTCGTCGTTCGCGATGACAACAGCCTCGGCGACATCAACACCGTCCGAATCACATTGGGTGGGGACGATGACCTTGGCTTGCTTTACCGCAGCAATGAGGGCTGTTCTGCCATCGATGGGCGATTGTTTGCAACCGATGCATGCCAAGGAACCATCATTGGGGATGAACTCCATATCGCCTTTGACTTTGAAGTCATGTGGCAAATGAAATCCACTGGCATCAACATCGGTGCACTCCAAGTACGCACCTATGATGAAGACGGCTTCACGTTCTATGATGAAAGCAATGCATGGACCTTCGAGCGTGATCTTACTGTGGCAATCGAATCCATGGAGGACATTTCTGGCGATGTTGCTTCGATGACTGCAGGTCCGCTTTCGATGAACGCTGCTTTGCAGACCAACGACGTGATCCAAGTCACTGGGAGCGTAGAACACACGACAAGTGGGGAGGCCTACACAGGCACGGTAGCCTTGCGCTGGAATGGACAGTTCCAAGCATTAAACTGGGTAGGAGGCCAAACCGTGATTGTTGAAAATGGAACCTTCACAACGACCTTCAGTGTTCCTGAATCGAGTGGAAAAATCTTCGATGCTGAACTTGAAGTATGGGATCCAATCGAATACGATCGTTTCTTTGAGACAGAATTCCACGACCTCATCATAGATGGTGATACGCCTATATTGCTCACTTCAACCTTCAACCAAATTTCACGATTCGACCTTCGTCAAGTCGACATTGGAGCCAACATTGAGGAGCCACAATCGTGGACAAAAGGCCTCGCAATGACTTGTCAGGTCCGCTCGACAACCATCGAATGGGAACCGATTACACTCGTACGCGAGCCAATGGACGTGTTCGATGGACGCACATTGTTCTCGTTCCGATTCAATTTCTCCGAATCGGGACAACCATCGCTGCTCGGGTCCCAAGCGAGCCTGGATTGTTGGGCATCTGGTACGGATGATGCGGGCTGGAATCTTGTTTCGCAAGGCACAAATTCTGCAGAATCGCCGTGGACATCGATTTCTCTCACCTCCGCAGGTCCTGATTTGCAGATTTCAAAGGTCAGTTTTGATGATGAACTCATCGCAAATCAGGAAGTCACTGCAACCGTTCAAGTGTTCAATTCTGGAGAACGCATTCAAGATGCATTCAATGTAAGCGTCTTCCTCGTCAGAGGAGATACAAGCACACTCATCGCTCAGAAGGCCTTCACTGGCCTTGATACATCAGAAGCAGGCAATATGCGCATA
>JAAXIR010000127.1 GCA_012270265.1 Candidatus Poseidoniales archaeon | reverse complement strand
CCGTATGCATCAGCAGGAGCGAGTTCGAGTTCAACATCCTTGTCGACCTTCGCTTCGAGGAGTGCTTCTTCGAATCCTGGAATAAGGGAACCTGAGCCAACAACGCAAACCATAGGCTGGTACGTGCGGTTTTCATCATGCATTTCATGCTCCTGAGCCGTGGCTTCACGGGTGGTTTCAATCAAATCGCCTGTTTCGCCGTTGTAGAGGTCATAATCAACGTGAATAATGTCGCCTTCTTCCATATGGGTTCACCTGAACGCTTCGGCGACTCGCAAGGTATTGATAAGTCAATTGGATGAAAACCTACTCTTCTTCGCTACGAGGATGCGGTGTTTTTCGGGCATCGAGAACGGTCAACCAAGCCATTCCGACCATCATTAGAGCCCAGCCAGCCCAGACCAAATGCGACCCTGGAAGGTCGTAAATGATGACACGCATGCGCTGCACAGAGTCAGCACCATCGGTCGAAACCTGTTGCATCAGCCCTGTTGTTTGCGAACCATCGAAGATGAACACGATGTCACCATGGTAGCGGACCAAGGTATCGACTTCGCTTCTTGGTGGATTGGCAGAACCATCGAATCGAATCAAGCCGGGTTCAACCTCACCTATTTTCTCATCACCAGAATACACACTGATGACGGCTCCAACGTAACCATCGCCCACTTCCAATTCATCGCTCTCGAGCACGATTTCTTCAAAAACGTAGCCGTAGCCATCGACTTCGACCATCTCTCCACGGACCAAAGTGATGCGATGCGTTGCATCGCCACGGTCGACAAGAACCGTCGTGAACACGTGCCCAACGAGCAACAAGAGGATGCCGAAATGCACGAGATGAGCAGCAGGGGCGATTTTTCCAAATCCTGAGGTTTGTACTCGATTGTACACTTCAGCACCAACAGGAACAAGGGCAACCAGAACAGAAGGAAGCACAAGCCACGCGATGGTTCCTCGTGAAAGGAATTCCGAAATCGGCTCGCTTGCATCTCCGCCTAGGGCAGAAGGAACAAGAATAGCGAGCACAATGGATGCAAGAGCGGTTCCGAGGACAACCGATACAATCTGTTTCGGCGATTGTTTTCTCGATGTATATGCGAACAAAGCAAGGGCCATGGCCATTACGAACGGAGCACCGTAGAGCTCGTGTGCATTGAATTGGACAGCATCGATGCTCGAAACGAGAATGATCAAGGTGAGGATAATGTACAGGCTGGTCAGTACAACAGGCGCCCAAAGCGTTGTCCGTAGGATGAATTTGCGGGTAAGCCATGGCTTCTGCTCCATTTCTTCCTCACCCATCACAAGCCATGGGAGAATGTAGAAGCCAAGCATAATGGCTGCTACGTAGAGTTCGACCAAACCAGACCATGCTGAAGCCAAACACATCATCGTTCCAGCTGCACCCCAGCCCCATGCTTTTCGGGCATCTGGAGCAGCATAGAGTGGCACAAACATCAGTGTATTGAGCAACACAAAGAGAAGGTCTTGCGTGAGGAGATATGCAACTGCTGGCACAAGAATCAGCCAAGGCAGTGAAAGGAAGCCCTTGTACGACCAGAGTGATTCATCCTTACCGAGGTGTTTTGGCCAATCGACTGCCGTTGGTGCGAAGACCATCGCTACGAAGAACAAGGACGGAGCAAATTCGTAGGTTCTGTAATCGAACAGGACTGCGATCAAAGCACCGACGATTGGAATGAGGAACAGGTTCGAGAACGGCCGACGTGTTGTGCCTTGTGCGGCACGAATGAAGACACCACTGAGCAAGAGAATAAGCAGCACATACGAGACGATTTCAACGCCTTCTGCTCGATCCTTGAGAATCATCATTCGACCGAAAACATCAGTTGGTGGGGCTCCATCTGTTTCTCCGATAACGAATGTGTGGACGGATGCTGCCCAAACGCCACCTGCACGAGTAACCAAAGTTGCGAACAATGCAAGCGCACCTGTGGCAAGGCCAAGCCCTGTCCACATCAACGTCGAGGTCTTTCCCGGCCGTGTTCGAAGATGGCCCATCAGGACCAGAGCAAGCCATGGAAGGAAGGAACCTGTTTCGACAGGATCCCATGCCCAATAGCCTCCCCAATCCAGAACCATGTAAGCCCAAAGGCCTCCCAACCCGATTCCAAGGGTCGCAATGAGCAACCCAGGGCGTGTCTGGTGCAGCATTCGCTTGTCGATGTCCGCATCATCACCGTATTGAAGAATCGCAAGACTGGTTGCTGCAAGGGCGATACAGAGCGAGTATGCAAGGAAAACAAGCGGTGGATGAATCACCATCAAATCGGTTTGCAGCAGTTCGTTCAATCCCGTTCCTTTCAGCCCGAGTGGGTTTTCTGCAAAAGGGTCGAGCGTCATTGAAATGAGGAGGAGAAGGAGGGTAAAGCCATGCATGAGACGTAGTCGCAATTGGTGTGTTTTGTCTCCTTCAGAAGCGAGGGGGCGACCAAACCACCATGCTACAAGGCCCATCCAAGCAGCCCACATGAGCAATGGCCCTTCTCTTGCAGCCCACGTTGCGGCAAAGCGATACTTGAGAGGAAGGTCTTCACCTCCATTCAATGCAACATGAAGAATGGATGTATCGTTCACAATGAAACGAGATGCGAGCGCTACGAAGGGGGCGGCCACCGCTACGTGAAGAAATACAGAAACAATGGGTTGCTCAACCCGCCACTTCGGCCATATCATCATGACGATGCAAGCAAGGACGGCCAGAACAAGCGTCCATCCCCACATGACGTTACCAAGG
>JAAXIR010000080.1:896-14111 GCA_012270265.1 Candidatus Poseidoniales archaeon | reverse complement strand
AATGATTCTCGAGCGAATGGAGATTGAGGCCTCTGAACTACTCTCCGTTGGCGATGCTCCAAACGATTTGTCGATGTTTGCTATGTCGGGATGGTCGGTTGCAGTTGGGACACCGTTTGCAGATGTTCGGGATGCTGCAGACGTCGTCTCACCCTATCCGAACAGTGCTACCATCGCCCCTCTTGTCGATGCAATTCTTGCCGTCCATTCGGCTCAAGGATTATGATGCGGATTGAACTGGTTCAAACATGGTCACCTACGTGGTCGATTCCAATTGCTTCATTCACATGGGAGGAATGGCATCGACAAGCATTCTCGACGATCTCAAGTCTGCACTGAAAACGATGCACGTTACCAAAGGCGTTCATGGTGAAATCCAAAACGTTCGCTATCAACGATGGAAGCAAAAGCCAAACCTGCTAAATCACATCAAACCCATGTTGACCACACATGAGGTTTCGGACGACCAGATTCGTGGTTTGGGAGCAAAGATTGGAGAGCGTGCTTCGCCACAAGACGTTGACCTCTCACTGATGGTGCTTGCGCACGACCTCCAACGCGATGGCCATCATGTGATTCTCGTAACGGACGATTTCAAGATGGCCAAGGCTACAGAAGAGCACCAACTTGCAAGCGAAGTGTGCCCTCCCTCGACCTTTTTTGAGCGACTCTCGACCAAAGCCAAAGGAAAGCATGCTTCGGAGTTGCGTCGTCTTGGTCGTCGCATACGTGCAGCAGAAATGCAGTATGCCATCAGCCGACGTAACGAATACGACGTTCAAGCCAAGATCACGTGGATGGTCGACTCGTTGTTGTCCAGTCCACAAGCGAAAGCCGTTTCGAAACCTGTTCAGAGCAATGAAGGTTCGAGCGTCAACCTCCTCAACCAACTGCATCGTATGATGAATGGAGAAGACATCAAAACGAACCTTCGAAAGAAACTCACACCGTTGAAAGCAAGTTGTCAAACCATGATGGAGTTGGAGCAACACGTTGCTCAACTGAAGCAGAAACTCACACAAGAATCGCTCGATGAGATCATCGTTGAAACGCAAACCATGATCGCTGATTGTCTCGAAAATGCTGGTATCGATTTAGCTCCGTTGGACCGAGAACTTGTCGATGTAGCCCATCGTTTCCATTCTCGAATCCTCGTTCGTGCTGAAATGGCACTTGCCATCATGAAACGGATGAAAGGCGATGCGATTGGCTCACATCTTCACCTTTCCACAGCACTGTTCCAAGCAACGCACGTCGATGAGGACACCATTGAGGCACGTATTCTCGCTCGTCTTGCCGTCCTGGCTCTTTCCACCGACAAGGTCGAGAAAGCCATTCGCTTGTCGACCTCTTCACTGGGCTTGAACACGCTCAGTGTGCCAATGAGGCTCAAGCAACACGTCGTTCAAGGCATGGCATTGTACATGGCAGGAGCATCTTCGGATGAAGCCCTGAAGCATGCACAAGCCTTGGTTCGTGATGATGTTGCCATGGCCGCTCAAGCATTAACCGAACTTGGAGAATCCTTCCTTGCACTCAATCGTCCTGACTTTGCCATCGAACTGTTCGATGAAGCATTGGAATGTGTTTCTGCTGAACAGAACATGAGCGAAGAGCTTGGTGAATTGATTCTTCTCGCCCATCGAGCGATGGAAGATGACAACGAAATCGAAGGATTGCGTCAAATCCTTGACCGAATTCATCAACAAACCGTTGAGCAAGAAAAGCAAGTTGAGGAGGTGGTTGAACAAATCAGTAAGCGACAGGAAGACTCTGCTGAATTGACCTTCTCGAACGAATGGGAAGATGCGAGCAGTGTGCTCGATGATGAGCGCCCGTTGTACATCTCCAATGTTGTTGGTGAAGCCTCTGAAGAGCAATTGATTCTCGCGGAACATCCTTCCTTGGGCAGTGTTGGCATCTGGCTACCAGCAAAGGCCGATGCTCCACAACCGGGTGCACGAATCACACTCACCAATGGTCGTGTGAAGATTGCTGAACCACCAAAGAATTTGGTTGAATCCTATGCGATTCGTGCATTGATCGCTATTGAATTCCCGGAAAGTTTGGTGTTCCAATCGTTGACGAGCGATGCGCAAGAAGAACTCGAAGATCTGTGAAATCGTGGTGCCGGGGGCAGGATTCGAACCTGCGAAGCATTACGCAGAGGATCTTGAGTCCACCCCCTTTGACCGCTCGGGAACCCCGGCACTTGGGCTCCCCTCGATGGTCTTCTTCTTGACTATTCCTCTTGGTCAGCATCATCCAAACCGGACGGTCGTGGTGGAGGAAGTTCCTCTTCTTCGTACTCTTCGAACTCATCGTAGAGCGATTGTATGCGTTGACGTCGCATCAGGATCGAAGCGACAACAGCTCCTGCAGCGAGAAGGACAAGCAGCACATTGAGTCCAAGTTCAGAATTCGAGGATTTAGCATCAACATCTTCGTACAGGACATCAGCGAGTGGAACAGGAATCAACAATGGATCGTCATCCAATTGAATGACCATACCAAGACGGCCTGTCGTCCATGCTTCGACGGTCCAAACCACGCTCTTCTGTTCATCCGGTTCGAGGAAGAATGTTGCATCTCCAAGGACCAAGCCATCCGCATCCATGAGCGTGACATTGGTCGAACCGTTGAGATATCCAAGATTTTCCAACGTGAATTCGATCGTGATGATATCGCCAAGAACGGGGCGATACGGTTCCGCATTGATGGAGGTCGGGGTTGGTTCATAGGCCATCCAAACGATGTACACGTCCAACGGCATCAAGGCTGTACCTTGTCCAGACAGAAGGTTCCCAGCACGATCGCTGTGAGTGAACCAAACACTGAGTCGGTCGGTCTTCTCGAAGGCTACACCTTGTGATTCGATATCGAGTATGGTCGAGAAGGATGCGATGTTTCCTGTCGTCCCAACGTGCGTCATCGGGACGGATGAGGTGGAATCGGACACGACGATGCCTCCCCGAACGAAGCACCAATGCAATTCTGCACCTTCTTTTGGAACGCCGAAATCATCCTGAATCGAGATCTGAACAGGAATGTCGTTGATTTGCAGTGAATCCAAGTTGGTCAGCGTACCTGGTTCGAGGGAAACGGTTGGAGCTTGTGAATCGAGCAGCAACTCGATCATGATATCGTTTTGCACCTCAAACACACTTCCTGTCATTTCAATGTTCAATTCGCCTTCACCTTGAGGTAACGTGGTTTGATTGACCACCAAGCGATGACGACTCTGACCTTGGCTGTCGACGATTTCTGCCGTCACAGCATGACGGAGCCCGAAAGAGGAGAGATTGTAATGCATACGCGTATCGAATGGGATGTTCAGGGCCTGTTCAGCGGTTTCATGATGAACGACGATGATGTCAATATCAGCGAAATCGTTCGGGTGCAAGGTAAGAACACCATCATCGAGAATGCCAAACGGTGCGACTCGATCGATAATGGAATCAATCCGCAACTCGAGGCGTGTGTGCGTTGACCAGTTGGCTGCAGTGAGGTAGGTTCCACCCAAACCAACATCTTGGGCCTCATCAATGACCTTAATCGATGGCGTGAAGGCTGCATTGCTCCACTGGTGCATTGTATCCCAACGAAGTTGGAAGGCAACATCAACGGTGTATCGCATCGTCAAATCGTCCTTGGTTGTTGTAATGGTTGGTGGTGCAACGAAACAGGTCACATCGGCCGTGATGTCTCCGAATCGTGGGGCGTAGTTGATCCAACAGTCTTCATGAAGCGAATTCATCAAACCTATCTTGATGAAATCAAGGCTTTCAATTCCGTTTCCGTCGATGAGGTCGAATTGGAAGTGGTGCTCTTGCCCCGGGAACAAATTTCCATCGATGGTGTCCAGCGTGACTGTGTTCATATCGAGCAACGTCGCTTGTCGTGGTTGAACCAAAACGGTTGCAACATCGTTGTGCGCTCCAAACGACCCACCCGATTGCCAAGCATTTCCTGCAAGGTCTTGCCCCACCACGACAATGCTCAATCGGCCTTGTTGTTCACCAGGACGCAGAATAGCATCAACGTCGAGCAATGGCAAGTCAATCTCAGCTTGGAGAGCACCGCGATTGACATTGGCACTCATCGCTTGATATTCACTCTCTTCCATGATGCCATTATCGTTCGCATCGTCTTGATGTTCAGACCATGTGTAGATTGTGAGGGGTGATTCCAATCCTTCTGCATCTTCGACGTACAATCGCAACGGAACATCTCGATCAGGAAGCCAAACGTGGTTGTCTGCAGGCTGCAATCCACTTGGATCGAGAATCTCCAAACCGATGACATCTGGAGGATTCTTGTCGTACATCATTTCGAAGAAGGTTGATTGTGCAGTCTGATCGAGCGATGTTGCTGTTTCAAGGCCTGAAGGTCCACAGCGAGTGAGAAGAATTCGTGCCTCAAGACGGGTATCGCTTGGCAGGGATGATGCATCAGGTATGGACAAAGGAATCGCAAATCGACCTTGGTCATCGACGGTCGTTGCATTGGAAATGGACCAAACAATCGGGTCACCGTCCCACGTGTCTGGACCGTTAAGATTCAATGGAGGAATGGCATGGATTTCGACGGTGACTTCAGCTTCGTCTTCACCGATCCATGCGTCTGCAATACCTTGGAATCGAACTTGTCCTTGAACGGTGAATGAGGTTCCCGGGTTGACATGCAAAGGCCACAGAGGATTGGTCCAATCGTGCAGAGGGCGTCCACGATCATCGTAGGCAACAACATTGAACGCTTCCAAATCGTTCTCAACATCGTTGTATGGTGTATTGTCAGAGTAGATCAGTGGACCCATCTCCAAACCGTTCTCATCAATGGATGAGATGAACCAATGCAGATCATCGATGTCATCGTTCAACCACGTACTCTTGAACACCCATGTGACCGTACATTCGCTTTGTGAACAAACAGCACCCGATGTTGGTTGCAATGTTGCATAGCCAGCCCCTGATGTTTGAATAAAGCGAGGTGTTGTATCGAGTCGAGCGACTTCAGCACTGAATCCAATTGAAGCTGCATCATCGCTTGAACCGATGGCGAGGGTGATGCGTTCAAGAGCGGGTGCTTCCATGCTTGGATGCGTTGGAATGACTCGTTCGTGATATGTTGTAATGCTTCGCAGTGTGTTGGGTAACCAACGTGAACCCGGGGCATCGATGACCGAATCAACAAGATCTGGCTGACTTTCAACTTCAAGGTCAACACGCACACTTCCATAATTCGTCTGAATCCGGAACGGTAGGTCCAGCAAGGCTCTGTCATCACCCGTGTAGGACGCATTGAGTGCTTCGTTGAGAAGCGATTCATCGAGTCCAAACGTAAGTTTCTCTTGCTTCGGTAAGGCAAGGACATCGTAGGCTGCTAGTTCGGTTGGATGCGATGTTGAAATGTTGTAGACTGCATATCCCCAACCCCATTCGTTGGAAGCATCGGTTGAGATGGGATCAAAGGCTGGGCACGTGTTTTCGATTGAAATGTATCTCGTTGAATTTGCAGGAAGCGTTGCGATTTGTCCCGCTCCAAGGTACACATCGGTTGACTGAGAACCTGAACGCGCTTGCAGCGTGAAGGATCCTTCAAACAATGGACATACGTTGGGAATGCCCCACTCGGTCATTGGTAAGGCGATGAGATGTCGGAATTGATAGTAGGTTGAACTGGAGGTGTTGACGTACAGATGACCATGTTCCGTGGCATTGGTGATGTTCGAGCCGTTCACAATGGAATCGAACTTCATCTGAACGCCAAAGTTCGAATCATGGCCACTTGGTGGCCAAGCAACAGCTTCGAGTTGGTTTTGGCCAATCGAAACATGAGGTCCCGGTGGCGGGATGAGGCAGGGCGGTTCAACAACATGCGCCCTGAATTCGTCTCCTGTACTCAATGTGAAGGACCATGGCGCGTACAATTCCTTCTCAGTATTGACAGTAAATTCCTCGATTTTCACTGAAGGCCCTTGCAGGTACGTGCTCGAACTGCGCGTAAAGGAGAACGAATAGAGCGACAGGTTACCACCCATCTGCTGGATGTTCACGGCATCGTAGATACAACCTGGACTGTGTATGAAATCGACCGTCGTTCCCACTGTTGCTTTGAGGAAGCCTTCTTGCGTCACCTCAAAGTCACTCATTTCACTGTTGTAGTTCTGATGGTAGCGTCCAAAACTCTGCACCACGCCAAGTCCCAATCGTTCGACAGTAGGTGTCAGGAATGGGTCCTCTGAAGACATGTGAACAACGATCTGAACCGAAGGATACTCCACTGGATTCAAATCCACTGAGAACGGCATGATGCGTTGTTCGTATTCTGGGATGATGTTGCCATCCGCATCCATCAGGCTGAATCGGAGCGATGTATTGGCTGGTTCGTGAGCAAGCCCATCGAGATGACCGTAACCAAACACTGGATGCGGTACGATACTCGACGAAATCCAATCGCCTTCTGTTTCGAACAAAGCAACATCGATACCGGCATCGTCGATGTACCATCCATCGCGTTCAACGTATTGATCGGAGAAAAACGAGAATCGTAGGCGAACCGATTGACCTGAAAGGTTGGAAATATCCGACGTCTTCAATTCGAACGGACGCGCTGCACTATTTCCACAGCCACCAGTTACCTGAGATCCATCGAGTAACCCTTCTCCATAAAACGGAGAATTCGTGTTGACATTCGAAATTTGGTCGTGGAAGCCACCTACATCTGCTGGGAGGTACCACCAGTTCAATCCACCATCGGTTGAGATCGAAACGGCTCCACCATCCCATGCCGATTCGGTGCAAATCCAGTGGCGGAAGGACAGTTGAGCTGTGACGTTGTCAGGAAGAACGTACTCTGGTGAGATCAGATGGGCAAAGGAATTGGCAGCGTATTGCCCGTTCAGTTGGATACCGACGCCGTTTTGTCCAGAGTGCCACTGTGACGGACCCAAGGTTGTGTTGCCAAGGAGTCCGTGTGCCCACCCAACACCACGGATGTTCTCAATGGCCCAACCTTCCGGCATCATGTGTGGGTTCTCAAAGGAGTCAATGTCTGTCTCGGGCCCTATCACACCCATGGACGAAACCCACTGCCATTGGTTTGGAGCGCTGACGTTGTCCAGCCAGCCTTCTGATGAGCCGTTCTGATACGTCGGTTGCGTCGTGAAATTGTTCAACACGCGAACGACGTGATTGGGCGTATTGGCACCTGAATGCAATTGCACGTCATCGATCATGATGCCCTCCCAACCGTTGGCGGGAGCGCCACCGCCATGGTTGACGATGGCATCGGTTTGAACGTTGAACTTGAGTAATGCACTGGAGGCGTTGGTGTGATTGTGCGCTGTTGCTGGAACGGGATAGAACATCGGTAACCAATCAAAAGAGACATCGCTGTAGCGGACCCCTTGGTAGATCACACCAAACCCAGGAAGTCCGGGAAGAGGTGTGAGAAGCGTCCATGTTACACCTTGGTCCATCGAATACCAAATGGTCATGACATCGTTGTTGCCACTCTCGATGTCCCAGTTGGAGCGAACTTCAAGTTCAATCGGATTGGACAGGCCTGAGAAATCAATCGGCATAATGAGGCTGCCATCTGCATTTGGAGCATAATCGCCAGTCAGGTGCCCATGGAACCAAGCCCCTGGCTCATCGCCCGTGTTGTGCCACGTGACGTTATCGATGAACCATCCATCGCGTTGGTTGCTTGAAGCGCCAAGGGCAATGCAAAGGCGGAATCGCATGGTTTCGCTCGTGGCAATGTTGGCCAATTGGTCCAACTCAAAACGGGATGTCGTCCATTGTTCATCGTCACCAGACCATATCGACGTCAAGGGTTGAGCCAAGCTGTGATGATTTGCTGTTACTGAATCGGAGTAACCACCGTTCGGGACGAGCTGTTGCCATGAGGATTGATTGTCAAGCGTATACTCAACCCATGCCGCATCATCCGAGGCTAAGGAACGCCAATGATCGAACGTGAGCGACATATTGCTGATGAATTCGGGCGTCTGGTAATGTGGTGAAATGATGCAGCCTGAAGCGTTCGCAACGGTTGTGAGGTATGCGAGAGAGTGGTTTCCATCTCTTGGCGATGGACCTGTTTGGAGCGATGAGAGGTTCTGAACACCCCACGCTTCTCCATCTTGACCCATGGTCAACCAGCCGGTTGGAACCATCTTCGTCGTTTCAAAATCGGTCAATGATCCGACCGATGAATCGGTTGCGAGTGAGAGTTGACCCCCATGCGCAAGTGAGGAAGTGAGGTTATGCGTACCGTTGGCCCATGCATTCGGTAAGCCTGAACCAAAATAGGTGCCGTTTTCTTCGACCGTTTCCCAAACGGGTTCAATGGAAACAAATCCTGAGGTGATGGTATGATTGGCAGGAACCTGAATCGATGTGATGTTGGCATCGACAGTGGTTTCATTTGTCGCTGGTTGGAAGGTGACTGGCCCGTAGGTTACCGTTCGTGATTGAACATAGGTTGAAGGCCCAACAAGGACAAGCAACAGCACTAGGAAGACCGCAGAAACGTGCTTCTTGGGCTGATTCACTCAACTCACCTCGCTTCGCGAGGTGAGCCATTTGGTTTGAAGCCTCGTCTTAGTTGATTAAGTCTGGACAAGAGAGTTCAAAGACCCAAACATCGAGGCTATGATGATGTCGAGCAACAACCTCCTCACGCCTGAACAGGCCCGTGAGATTCAGGAGCAGTTGTTCGCCACATATCGGCAACAAACCAACCGCCACGTTCCAGTCCACTTGCCTCGCAAAGATTTCTGGGAGATGGTCAAGCGTTTGTTGACCACACTTGATCTTCAGATTCACGACATGATTCGTAAGCATGGTGCAGATTTACGCGTTCAAAACGAGCAGAAGCGTCAAGCGAACGTGCGTCACATTGCGTCTGAATTGGCTCGACGTCGAATGGTAGCGATGATGACGCATGTTTCGTCACAATCGCTCCGTATGGCGACGAATGTTGGAGATGTGGCAACACCATTACCGCCAATGGACTGGCAGAAAGCCGATGTCGCTGAACGTGCATTGTACAATGCAATTGAGAAAGAAATGGACAAATTCAAGATGACCATTGGATGGAGAGAAATGCAGGATGGACTGCGTGGCGAAATGGAGTATGTTGAGCCGATGCACAAGCCAGGTACAATGCAACTGGACGATTTCACCGAAGAAGCATTGACCGATCGAGCTCCACCTTCATTGGTGTTCGAGGATGATACGCCCGAACCAATGGATACGTTCGACGTTGATGAGGAAGATCGCATTGCAGCCCTTGAGTGGGATGCGTACGAAGCGGCTCAAGATCCGTCTGAACACGAGCCTGAACAGTCACCAACGCCGTTACCAGAAGCCCCAGCACCCTCGAAGGAAGGACGCCACGGTGCTGCCATGGAATTGGCTCCATCATCCAAACCAGCCATTTCGGACGATTGGATGAACGAGGATGAGCCAGCAATCGAAGACGTTCCGAAGATACGCATTCGCATTCTGCAGTCGTTTGACGATCCTATTGCAACGGCAGACGGTTCAGAACTTGTCTTGCACATTGGTGATGTTCACAACTTGGACGAAACGATGGCACAATGGCTCATTGAATCGGGCGCAGCTGAAGCTGCTCCGTTGTAAATTCGAGCATCGTTGATGCTCGCATCATTCGATTGCTCGAACGCTTCAGTTGACTGTGCGCATTGAAAGTTCAATGGTAACAGAGTCTGGAATGTCGATCTTTGCAACCAAGCGGAGAGCGCTCTCATCCTTACCGGAGTTGATGTGCATCTCCAACAAGCGCTTGTGAACACGGAGTTCCCAGTGGTCGTAGGTTTCGCTTCCTTCACCATCAGGTGCACGTCGGACAGGAACGACCAGACGGCGTGTTGGTAGAGGGATTGGTCCTCGAAGCTTGGTTTCGCTTTGGGTGCAGATGTGTCGAATTTGACCTGCAACTCGATCAATATCAGAATGGTTGTTTCCAGTCAATTTGATGACGGTAACGGCTGCCATGCTCTATTCCTCCAGTTCCAAATCAATGAGTGATGTTCACTCACTTCTTCTCGATCTTGAGACAAACACCAGCTGCGACGGTCTTACCCATGTCACGGATAGCGAATCGGGACAACTCAGGGAAGGTGTCCATTTGCTCGATTGACATTGGCTTGGTCGGTTGGAAACGGATCAAACATGCATCGCCGTTCTTGAGGAACGATGGGTTTGCTTCCTTACCAGCCTTGTTGGTCTTCTCAAGAAGTTCTTGGAAGCGAACAGCGACCTGAGCGGTGTGTGCGTGGAAAACAGGTGTGTATCCGACGGAGACAGCCTTTGGAATGTCCATGAGTTGGATTTGACCGACGAAGGTCTCATCGTGACGGACAAAGGTTGGCTCGCTGTCAGCGTATCCAGCGACGTCACCACGGCGGATGTCGGTAGCTGCAAGACCACGGACGTTGAAACCAACGTTGTCGCCTGGCTCAGCCTTGTCGACCATTGTGTGGTGCATCTCAATCGACTTGACCTCAGCGGACTTCTGGGACGGGTTGAAGACAACGGTCTTACCAGTGTTCAGAGTACCGGTCTCGATCTTACCAACAGGGACAGTACCGATACCAGAGATCTTGTAGACGTCTTGGATAGGTAGTCGAAGTGGCTTGTCGATTGGCTTGTTTGGCATTGCTGCAGCGTCGATTGCCTCGAAGAGGGTTGGTCCGTCGTACCATGGGCACTTGTCGGACTTGTTGAAGACGTTGTCACCGTTGAGGGACGAGGCAGGAATCATTGGAATGTTGTCGAGTTGAGCACCGAATCCAGCCATCTTGAGAAGTGCGGAGACTTCAGCAACAGCTGCCTTGTACTTGTCCTCGGACCAGTCGACACCAGAAATGTCCATCTTGTTGACGTGGACGATGAGTTCCTTAACACCAAGAACCTTAGCGAGGAACGCGTGTTCCTTGGTTTGGGCGTTGACACCGTCGTTTGCAGCACAGAGGAGAACCGCTGTGTCAGCTTGCGAAGCACCGGTGATCATGTTCTTGACGAAGTCTCGGTGACCAGGAGCGTCGATAACGGTCCAGTAGTACTTAGGAGTAAAGAACTCCTTGTGAGCGACGTCGATGGTAATTCCACGCTCTCGCTCTTCCTTTAGACCGTCCATGACATACGCAAGACCAAATCCGGCCTTACCTGACTCAGCGGCGAGTTTTTCGTTCTTTTCGATAACGTGCTCTTCGATGTGACCTGAGTCGAGGAGGAGACGACCGACAGTGGTCGACTTTCCGTGATCGACGTGACCTACGAAGACGATGTTACGGTGTGGCTTGCTCTTATCTTCCCATTGTGATGGCATACTAAATTACTCCTTAGCATCCCTGCGACAAACAACCCCTATTTGAAAGGGTCGGTAAGAAACTACAGAGATTTCTTGCTGAATAGGACCGTAGTCTCGCGGTTTTCACTTGTATATCAGCAGCAAGAGATAACGGTCGACCTGTTGGTTGTAGGTTTCATTGTTGGAGACCGACATCGTCCAGTCGCCATCGCCGTACGTCGAGTCAGATTCTGAATCCGTGAAGAGGTATGATGAGAGCGTCAAATCAACGCAATACTTGTCGTCATCGCAGTTTGAATCACGTGACTCGTATTGCGAATTATCGGTCGGTTCCGTCGACGTTGCTTCGTCACCTTCCTCATTAAATGCGACCAAATCGAGGCGGCCTACGCACGATGCGCCAGGCAAACATGGCTCATCTTTGGCAGGATACATCAACTTGCCAACCACTTTCCTGATGGTGTTGCCAGCATCGTTGTCGTAGTGAACTTCGAAATCGAAATCAAGCTGATTCGGGTTTTGGCTTGTAGATCGTCCGATTTCAAAATCCAACCAAGAAGCCCCGTATGAAACGTACACCTTGATGTCGTCCGAATCGACAAGGCCCTTGCCGTTGGTGATCGTAAGCCCGATTTCGTACTCACCTGGCTTCACGTCTTTCCAAGCAACAGTCTCACCTTCGAGGTCGTTGTCGTTGGTTGCGTCTCCGTCACCGTCTGCATCGAATTCGAGGTTCAAATCCCAGTGATAGGTCGAAATGTAATCATCGGACGAACCCGATGTTGAATCACTTGCATCAAGTTGCACATCGGTTTCACCTTCAGCGTTTCTCGAGCTGAGTGATTTTTCTAGGTCGCAAATCCAAACGTGAATGTATGAGCCTTCATCGACATCCTCACCCTCACAATCCTCGTCGGACGAAAAGGAAGTAATTTCTGCTTCAGGCGGAAGTGCAGTTGCATCGACAACGGTCAGTGTCTTGCTCGTCGATTGGCTGTTTGATCCATCGCTGACAATCAATTCGACGGTGTATTCGCCCGTCTCAGGATAGGTCCAGTCCGCGTTTCGGCCAGTCGCATCGATGGATTGGTCGCCATCGAAATCCCACTTGTAAGTCAAGGCCACACCAGATGGCAAGGAATCTCGTGCATCGAAGTCAATGGTTTGGCCTGCTCGAATGTTGGTGGCTGGTGAATACGTGAAAACAGCAACGATCTCTTGGGAGCTGTCGTCATCTTCGTTTCCAAAGCATCCTGCAAGTCCACTGATCATCATCAGCACAGCAAGGAAGGTTGCTTTTCTGATTGCGCCCATACCATTGCCTGCCTTTCCGCCATTTAGAAGCCTTTTGCGATTTGTTCGCCTAAAACGAGAACAACGTCGTCTGTCTGTTGCCGTCGAACAATTCCTTGGCATTCCATCCGAACGCTTCGGTAATCCTCCCAAGTGCGGCAGCCATTCGCTCAGCATAGAATCGTCCATCGTACCCTGGAATGCCGCCGTCGTCTTCAGCCTCAATCCACGGATGGACTTGCATTGGTCGCTTCGAAGCATCGGTGACCACGTAGGAGATCTTCATACCCGGCGTAAAGCCGAGCCCACGTTCGATGAGAATCATCGCAGCACGAACCTGAGCCATGCTTTCTGGACGAGCGTAATCCTTGGAAAAATCGACTTCGCCATTGGATTGGACACGTCCTTTGCAGGACTTAGCAAGAATCAAACGGCGAGCATCGACCTCGTGTTTCTTCAGTGCAGCCACACATTCACGTGCATGCTGAACCAAAGCATCTCCTTCATCGGCAAGCGCATAGGTGAAGGTCTTCTTCATGCTCGTTGTGAGATATTCAAAGGAATCCGTACGTTGCG
>JAAXIR010000080.1:0-886 GCA_012270265.1 Candidatus Poseidoniales archaeon | reverse complement strand
CTGCCCCACGTTCCGCTTATTCGCACCCCGCCACAAGACTACGGAGAGCCCACTCCCGTACTCAAGCCCGGCCGAATCACGACTGTACTGCTTGGCTATATCGAGACCAAAGTCGATCATCGCTTGTTTTGCAGTTTCATAGGCTGCGATGGTTTCTTCATCATCGTCCTCCTTCAAAACGGAAGGCGACCCTTCAGGGACAGGTGAACAAACGAAGATGGAATCCGTATCGGAATAGACCACGTGGTGGCCTTCCTCTTCCAACTTCTGGATGATGGTCTTGATGTTTTGACGCGCCCATGCGGTGATGGAAGAGCCCAAATCCTTGTGGGTGAATCGGTAGAAGCCTGATGCGAAGACGCCATAGAACGAGTTCATCATGATCTTGACAGCGTACTGCATCGAATCGTGGAACTCTTCTATTTCCACCTGCTCATCCTTACGAGCGATTTTGATTTGCGCCTTGTGCTCATCGCGTTGATTCATCAAATCTTCGAGCAAGGTTGGAACCAATCCTTTGCGATGTTCAGCACTCCAAAAGACGGCTTCCGTTGGTGAAACGTGTGTTGTATCACCTTCAGAAGGCTGCTCTGGATGCGAGGGATCGATACGCGTCGTATAGCAGACGTTGTTACCGATCATGATGCTTGGATACATGCTCTTGAAATCCAGAACGGCAATCCAAGGATGCAATCCTGCCTCAACATCGTGAACGTAGCCTCCAGTGATTTGGCCTTCCTTGGCTTCCGCACTTCCCGTCAATGGAACGGCCACGTTCTTGCGGTCGGCCAAGCGAATAACAAGACTGTCGAGCAGTTGCGATGTGCTTCCATTGGCAGCTGTTTCAAACGGCAATTTCGCAACGGAAGCAACAGCTTCCTTGCGA
>JAAXIR010000161.1 GCA_012270265.1 Candidatus Poseidoniales archaeon | reverse complement strand
CTACAAGAATTGACCAGAACATGTATTTGTCGTAAAGGACGTAGAAAACGGTATCTTCCGCTGGCATGGCTGCACCCTGTTCAAAGGGGCGGGAAGGCCCACTTTAAGCGTTGGCGTAAAGCGGGCACCAGAGTGAAATTCTTGACCTCAATTTTCTATCATATGAATGTATGTTCTTTCGCAATTTCACACATCTTCAAGTGAGATTCCACAGTCCACGTTTTAGGTGCAACAATGGACCCGACCAACACCATCGAGCGATTCCAGTCTGCTGGAAAAGCCTTGGGTGAGGCGAGGTACCGCAATCGCGAGGAAGGATTCGCCATCATCGTTGAAGGCCCGAGAGACAAAGCGGCCTTGCTCCGACTTGGTTTTGTAGGCCCCATCGAAGTGGTCAATCGCGGATGGGGAATGGACCGTTTGGCTGCGTATCTCTACGAAACGTATGGAACCCGGACGAGTGACAGACGCTCGACTATGACGCTGTTGATGGACTGGGACCGGACAGGAGGAAAGTTGCAATCCAATCTTCGCCGTCGCCTCGAATCGTTTGATGTAATGATCGATGAAGAGCTTCGAAAGAATCTGATGAAGACGCTGAAACCCGAGACGCGAGTTGTCGAAAGTTTGGGTGGCTTAGCAGGCGCTCTTGTCCCGCACATGGACATGGAAGCCATCATTCGTCAAGATGAGGAATGACATCATTCGTTGGGCGGAACGACGCGACCGTCCTCTTTGACCGTGTTCAAGACCACTTGTGTAAAGGAGCGCTGGACACCCTTCAGAGTGAAGACCGTCTTGGTCAAATCATCGAGGTCTCTTCGACCTCGAACGCGTGCAAGGACCATCGAATCGTAATCGCCCGTCACATCGTACACAGCGAAGACTCGAGGGTCTGCAGCGATTTGTTGCTGAACATCGATCATCGAACCTTTCTGAATGCGCAGTCCTGTGATGACGGTCATGGTCCAACCGATGCTTTCCGCATCCAGAAGAACGGTGTAGCCTTTGATGACGCCCATCTCTTCGAGGCGTCGCAATCGATTGGTGATGGTTCCTTGAGCAACACCAACACGTTTCGCGAGACCGCGTTGACTGATGCGCGCATCTTCAAGCAAGGCTGCTAGGAGGTCTCGGTCGGTTGCATCAAGGTCCATGGACAGACGTCAGTCCTGTCCATCTTCAACGCTTCGTTCTGCTTTGCTGCGAAGTGGTAAGCGAATGTTTTGCGTCCATCCTCCAAGCGTGTCAACTTCCATCTTCAATTTCAAAACCAAGCCTTGGTCGTGCCATTTCTTGAATCGAACATCGAAGTTTGTTGACGAACCCGATTCGATGGTGCTTCGTTTGACACCACCCCGCATTGACCACGGTTCAGAGGCTTCGCATCCTTGGATGGCAACATCACGACGCTTGGCATCGATCTCAATGGTGATGGCTGGGTCGTTTCCATCCTTCCACCGTGCTCGGACTTCAGGTAAGCCATGTTCCTGATTGAAGGAGCCACGAACGACAGAGAACACGATGACAAGGGCGACGGCGATGAACACGATGGGCGGCAGGTAATCGATGAAGCCGAGTTGTTCGCTCGAGGTTGGTACCGATGTTTCGTAGAGAGCGATGACGCCAGGCGAGTTGACGGAATCCGATTCTGCACCCATGACGACGATGAGGACCTTCCATCCATAGCGTTCCTCAGCAAGATCAACACCTGCAGCAAAGAGGTGCTCGTACGAAACGGTGACATTGACTTCTGAGATGTTCCCAGCGGTTCGGAAGAAGCCAACTTCCGAGGTCAAATCACGAACAAGATAGGACAGCTCACGACCGTGCTGATCGGTGCTGCGCTCTTCGACAAACAGGAATTGCATGATGACATCGTTGCGAAGATCAACCAGTGGTTCAACCGTCAAATTGGCGACGAGAAAGTACTGGTCTTCAAGTTCGGAGGCAATGGAGAGTGTGCCTTGGACGTCGATGAGATGTTGACGTTCTTCCTCACCGTTAACATTGATGATGGAACGGCTTTGCTTCAACTCAACGCCAATCAGTCCAGCACGAAGATTCGCATCATCATCAGGCCATGAAGAACCGGTTTGGTCGCTGTATCGCCACCATTGCACGACGATGTCATCATCGGTTGTCTCAACACAATCTGTGCACTCAACCGATGAACTTGGAAAATGTTCGACGTAGCGACGGGCATCATCGACGGGTTGCTCAACATCCCATTCGATGTGGATGCTTGTCGCAGCAGATGCAAGCGGCAGGAGAGCGACGAGGAACAAGACGCTGTATGCCTTCATTCCTCTTCCTCCAAACCCAAACGAATCGACAACAAGCGTCGTTCAGCCTTGTCGAGCATCAGCGTGATCCGTGTTCCACACCATGCATTGATGATGAGCGAGCCAGTTTGATGCATGCATCGCAATAGGAAGGCGCCTTGTGGAGGTTCTTGTTGTCCAAAAACAACATCTGGTTCCAAGGCTTCATCGTTGAGAAGCCGCATCAAGACATCGTGCTCAATGAGTGTGATGTTCTCGGAAAGTTGCGAATAAAGGAGAGGAATTGATTCCTGTCGAGCCCGCCAGTTACCGTTCTTGGAGATGAATGCGGGTAGACCAACATGGAGCACTTGCAGTGGGTGGAAGGTTCCGCCAGGCCATCGATCACCGCGTTTGTTTGGCGTTTCTTGAGCCCAAATGCGGTCATGAATAAGTTTCGGAGCCACAGCCATGCGCTTGCCACGTTTCCACCACGAGAAGCCAGCATCGGTCAATTGACACTGTTCCATGA
>JAAXIR010000106.1:9300-14226 GCA_012270265.1 Candidatus Poseidoniales archaeon | reverse complement strand
GAACATGAAGCTCGACCTCCAAGTCGAGAAGACGCCAAGGCCTATCGAAAACGAGTGCGTGGTGATGTTCAAGATTTGATTCGATCATCCCGAAAACGCGGTCAGCACTTCAAGTGGGAAGGAGACAACACCGTTTCTGCACGATCACAGGAATCCATCCTTGCGATTGAGCAAGCGGTTGCTGATTGGTCTGCTCGGCTATCACGTCTTGAGAATGAAGCACTGTCTGATTCGAATGAATGGCAAGACATCCTTGAAGCGTGGGAATGCATGATTGTAAACGCACCAATTTCGGACAACATTCGACTTCATCCTGACATTGGCTTGACGTGGAAAAAGTTCGACCTTCAACTTGAACTCAAACGTCTTGCTGCACGTAAGTCTGGTTTGCGCTTCCCAGAGTTTGAACCTGCACTCGCCATGATGTTGATTCAATCAGGACACTGGTCCATTCTCGATTTGCTCAACCATCGATTGAACTGGCGACGAAAAAACAACGACAACCCGTTCCCATCGACCTACGAATCAAGTCTCGAACAATGGGCTGAACAGTTGCCAGATGTTGATGCAGTAATTGCACTTGCGGATGGACGGAGCGATTTACAGCATCTCCATTTTGTGACTATCGATCCACCAGATGCCAAGGATTTCGATGATGCTGTTTGTCTTGAAGAACACGATTCTGGACGTACATTGTGG
This sequence comes from Candidatus Poseidoniales archaeon, assembly GCA_012270265.1. Classification (GTDB taxonomy): domain Archaea; phylum Thermoplasmatota; class Poseidoniia; order Poseidoniales; family Poseidoniaceae; genus MGIIa-L2. The sequence goes on along the minus strand of JAAXIR010000106.1, from coordinate 13,527 downwards.
GTTGCTATTGCAGATGTGGCCCATTATGTAACCAAGGATTCTTCACTCGATGCTACGGCTCAAGCACGAGCAACGTCGGTCTATCTTCCTCATGCAGTCCTGCCAATGCTTCCGTTCAGGCTTGCTGACGACCTTTGTTCGCTTCGAGCAAACGTTCCAAGACTTGCTATGGTCATCGAGATGGTACTCGACGATGACAACAACGTTGTCACCTCCAAAGCGCATGAAGCAGTCATTCTCGTGAAGGAGAACCTTGCGTACGAGGACACCTTGGATGATGGTCGATGGGATGGATTGTTCAAGTTGGCAGAGGCTTGGCAAGCGGATGAACTCCGATTAAACATTCAGCACGGACAACACCGTCCGCGTATCCATGGCGAGAACGCACTTTCCATCGAAGTGAAATGGCCAAACAAAGCGACCAAGATGATTGAGACATTCATGGTCAAAACCAACAACATCGTTGGTGAAATACTCGGAAAGGCTGGTGCCTCGCTTCCATGGAGGTGTCATCCGATGCCAGACTCCATCGACGTTCGAGATTTGAACAAACAACTGGAAGCCCTCGACATATCCATCGAGCTTCCCGAACCTCGCTCGAAGTCAAAGAGCCAAGACGACACCGATGAGCTCGCAGGCTTGCTTGGAGCATGGGCTGGTCAAGACATCGATTTGAGTGGGCTTTCGTCCAGTGAGGAGAAGGTTGAGGTGGAACGGTATTTGGCCAACGTATCAGCGCAAGATGCACGAGATGAGATGTTGGACGGGTTGCGTCAAGCACAGGAACAAGCCAGTGCACTTCGTTCATCGTTGCGTCGAGTCGTTGATCAGGGTCTCTTTCAATTGATGAATCGGGCGCGATACGATGCCAACAACATTGGGCATTTTGGCTTGAACCTCGATGCTTATGCGCACTTCACCAGTCCGATTCGTCGCTACCCTGATCTGATTGTTCATCGACAATTGAAAGCGATGTTGCACGAGAAAGAGTGGGCATACACCGAAGACGAAGTGGCTTCCTTGAGCGAACACTGCTCTGACCAAGGACGGATGGCTCAACTCTTGGAATGGGAATTGGTTGCAATGACATTGAATTGTCATCTGATGAACGGAGAAGAGCAGAACTGGAACGCACGCATCGTTGGCTTGAGAACACCATGGGTCTTCCTCGATCTCAACGACGATGGTTCAATGCATGGACGCATGCATCTTAAACAACTTTCCAGCAAAAAGAATCTCTTCATCGATGAATTCGGATTGTGTCTGATGGAAGAATTACGCGATGGAAGAGGCGATTCAGTCCTGCTTGAATTGGGCCAATTGTTCCCATGCAGAATCCGAGGATTGGATCTTTGGTCCGGCCGTCTCGACCTTGCTCCCGTTTGACATCAACCTTTTTAGAAACGGCATGGAGCCAAGAACGGGTCATATGACAACGGAGTCAACGTACCGCATCGAGGGCATGACCTGTGCCGCTTGTGTATCGTCGGTTGACTCCATCATCAGTAAGGTTGGAGACGTCGAAAGCGTTCGTGTGAACCTCGCTTTGGAGAAAGCCGTCGTTCGATGGAAAGATGGCGCAGATTTCAATCATGATGCAATCGAAAAAGCAGTCAATAGCGGAGGATTTGCTGCAAGTTCAATGCCAACGCCCCAACAAATTCGACAAGAGCGTATCGATGCGGTTCGTCAACAAGGTTGGAACGCTGGGTTGGCCCTTTTGTTGGCTATTCCTACATTGATCGTCTCGATGTTTCTCTCAGATTTAGGCAGCAGCAATGGCATGAACTCGAATTGGCTGATTGCATTCCTACTAGCGCTACCTGTCTACCTCTACATGGGTCAGCAGTTCCACATTGGTGCGTGGAAAGCGATTGGAAAAGGAAGGGCCAACATGGATGTCTTGGTTCACTTAGGAACCACGACGGCGTTTTTGTGGTCCTCATTGGTTCTGTTTGCTCCGAAAATGTCGTTCCTTCCAGAGATTTTTTCAAGCACGCAACACGTGTATTTTGACGGTGCTGCGCTCATCATCGCCTTCGTTCTCTTGGGCAATTTTCTGGAAGGTCGAGCAAAATTGCAAGCAACCGATGCCATCTTTTCATTGATCGATCTCCAACCAAAAACAGCCAACGTTCTCGATGATGATGACCGTACAACAAGTGTTCCTGTCGAAGATATTGAACCGGGTACAACCATCCTTGTCAAGACAGGTCAAACCATTCCACTTGATGGACTCGTTCTGGAGGGTTCTGCGCTCATTGACATGTCGATGATGACTGGAGAAACGTATCCAGTGCGCGCACGAACCGGCGATGAGGTCATTGGTGGAACGATCTTAATCGATGCTCCTTTGACAATCACAACTACACAACCATATCACCAAACGGTTCTCTCGAACGTGATTCAACTGGTTGATGAAGCCCAAATGGGGAAAGCACCCATTCAGAGGTATGTGGATCGTATCGCTGCCGTATTTGTCCCGATTGTCATCGCCTGCGCTCTCGTAGCTGTTGCCTATTGGGGCCTCTTTTCCGATGGATTCGATGCACGTAGTGGTGGTGAAATTGCCGTTCTCGCACTTGTCTCTACATTGGTCATTGCATGCCCTTGCGCATTGGGATTGGCAACGCCAACGGCTCTGATGGTCGGGACTGGAACAGGGGCACGATTTGGATTGCTCGTCAAAGGCATTGAAGCTCTGGAACGTTCGCATGCGACAACCACCCTTGTCGTTGACAAGACAGGAACGCTCACAACTGGAAAACCAAAGGTGTCGCACATTGAATTCGTCGATGGCGAGGTGAGAGAAATCCTCAGCATTGCAGCATCGTTGGAGCATGGAAGTACACATCCACTCGCAGATGCAATCATCACCGCATGGTCGAATGTGACGAGCAAACGACCCGATCTCACCGACATCCAACATGTTGGAGGAATGGGAATTACCGGAGATATGGAAGGTGAAATTGTTGCCATTGGGAACGAGCCGTTGATGGAACAATGCAATGTCGATTTGATCGAATATCAAGATATGATTCAGCAAGCAGCGTCGAAAGGCGTGACCATTTCGTTTGTCTCCAAAGGCCGCGTGTTGCTGGGATGGATTGAGGTATCTGATGCTCTTCGTTCAACAACGAAAAATGCGCTCAAGCATGCACGACGCAGCAACCTCGAAGTGATCATGCTAACAGGTGATCGTATCGAAGCCGCAGAACAGATTGCAAAAGAATGTGGGATCGAGGAAGTTGTAGCCAATGTCCGCCCAGATAAAAAGGCTGAATTCATTGCATCCTTGAAGGAACAAGGAAAGCACGTCGCCATGATCGGTGATGGAATCAACGACGCTGCTGCACTCGCTATTGCCGATGTCGGCATTGCCATGGGCGCAGGGAGCGACATTGCACTCGAATCTGCTGATATCGTTCTGCTTCGTAACGACTTGATGGATGCAATGAATGCATTGGAACTTGGCCGAGGTACTGTTAACAAAATACGGACCAATTTGTGGTGGGCCTTCATCTACAACATCATCGGTATTCCATTGGCGATGGGCTTGCTGTTACCTTGGACCGGTTGGTTGCTGCCCCCTGCGTTTGCTGCAGCTGCCATGTCCCTGTCTTCAATCAGTGTTGTTGCAAATTCGCTCACATTGAAATGGTGGCGTCCGAGTCAGATTGAGGCTTAAGTCAAAATAGGTCCAGGCCATGGTCAATTCATGAACCAAGTCGCTCATGCTCTCAAAATCACAGGGATGACATGCGGATGCTGCTCTGGGCGCGTAGCGCGTGTCCTTGAAGCAACACCTGGCGTCATTCAAGCAGATATTTCATGGCAAAGTCATGCAGGCATCGTTATCACGACACCCGATTTAACAAAGGAACAAGTCATGGCGATCGTTGCATCTACCGGCTTCGGCGTTTCAGCCTAATCTTCAAAACCAAGGTTCACCGCCCTCAAACTGCGCGGGGGTCGCCCAGCTTGGTCAACGGCGGTGGGTTTAGGTCCCATTCCTTATTGGTTCGCAGGTTCGAATCCTGCCCCCCGCACTCCTTTTTTCCTTGTCTAATCCCATTCAGTTAAGATTATACAAGAACCAACACTAACCTTCTACATGCGAACAAACTGTGTTAGGTCTGCTTTCATACTAGCAGGAATGTTTGTCCTATCGACACCATTACTTGCACTACCAATAAGTGCTGAAGAAACAGAAGGAAGAGCGACTGG
>JAAXIR010000106.1:0-9290 GCA_012270265.1 Candidatus Poseidoniales archaeon | reverse complement strand
CGTTTTACCGTCATCATTGAGAACTTGTTCTTCCTAGGATGGGCATGCCCTCTCATCTCGCTAAACATTGGACATTTGACCCATCTCGAGTGTTTCTCAACCATGGTTCGTTTGGAGCATGTCCCGACTTTGTCATCAAGGAGCAACGAATGTGGCAAGATTTGATGGAAAAAGAGCCCGTCCAATTTTTCGAAGAATTGATGCCAGACATCCTAGCTAAATCCCGGACAGCTTTGGGAAAATTCCTGTCTTGTAATGCGAACGATTTGGCATTTGTATCCAATGCAACCTCTGGCGTCAATACAATTCTACGTTCTTTGCAGTTCGAACAAGGGGATGAAATTCTCGTTCCCAATCATGCCTACCAAGCATGTCGAAATACCATTGATTTCGTTGCAAATAGATGGGGGGCGAAGGTCGTTGAAGTGGCCATTCCATTCCCAATCGATGGCCCTCAAGTCGTCATTGATTTGATGAAATCAGCATGTTCTGAACGAACAAAATTGGTGATGATCGATACGGTCACAAGTCCAACTGGGCTTCGAATGCCGTTTGAAGAATTGACAGAATTCTTCGAAGGAAAAGGCGTTGAAGTCCTTCTTGATGCTGCCCATGGAATCGGAATGATTCCTCTCAACCTCGAAAAACTCGGTGCTTCGTACGTCACAAGCAATTGCCACAAGTGGCTATGTGCTCCGAAAGGAAGCGCATTTCTCTACGTTCGAAGCGACAAACAAAGCAAGATTCAGCCACTCACCATCAGCCATGGCCATACCTTCCCACTCGGCGATACGACTCGATTTCGGCATGAATTCGATTGGACTGGAACGCAAGACATCTCTGGTTGGTGCGCAATCCCTGCCGTGATTGAAGGGATGGCGAAACTCGTTGATGGTGGTTGGGAAGCCATCATGCAACACAACCACGATCTTACAATCCAAGGACGTGACATTCTCTGCGAACGTCTTGGAATTGAACAACCGTGTCCGAACGAAATGATCGCTTGCATCTCGACCATCAAATTGCCAGGTGAGATTCCAGCCAAAGAAAAGATGCATGAGCCAGATCCGTTGCATCACGTTCTCTCTGAGAAATACAACATCCAAGTTCCAGTTTGGTCTTGGCCGTCTCCAGAAGGACGCTATCTGAGAATATCCGCTCAATTGTACAATTCAATCGAGCAATACGAGCTCCTTGCAGATGCACTTGTGAATGAATTGAAGTAGGAGTCAGCGATGGTCGATGTATGACCAAGTCATTTAGCGACAGAGTAGCCGAAGGAAAAGCCAACCACGGGACCATCACCCCTACAGAGTTGAAGGAAAAAATGGATGCGAATGAAGAAGTCACAGTCGTTGATGTTCGCGATGCAAACGCTCTGGGCGAAGGTGTCATTCCCGGTGCAAAGAATGTCTCGCTTGGAACATTGTTCTACAAAGCAGACCCACAAAGCGCCTTCCATGACAAGGAAACATTCCAATCCACAGACCAACCCATTGTCTTCACATGTGCTGGTGGGGGCCAGGCATCCATTGCTGCAAGCGTTCTTGCAGAATACGGATTCACCAATGTAACCATCCTCGAAGGTGGAACCAGAGGCTGGTCTGCAGAGGGTTTGCCGACCGAACAAGCCGAATAATTCGGTTTTTCTTCTCAAGGCGAATCGCTATATGAGAGCATATCAGCCATAGAGATATGCGTCCCGTCTTCCTAGCGGCTACCATCGTTCTTGCGATGTTCAGCGGATGTTTTGGTGAAGATGTAGAAGCCGTTCAATCAACTGAATTCTCTGTTGATGCTCCTGAATCTGTTCTTCGAGGCCAGTATTTCTCAATCGAGGTGTCTTCTGATGTTGACTGGACGATGAATCGAAGTCCTGGCCTCTACTTCATGGACGAACATGGTGTGTTGAGAGACGATGTTGAAATGACCTTTGCAGCCTCTCAAGCGAGCCTAACATTCCTTGTTCTTGATTCGGAACGATCCGATATTGCTCTGACAATAACGGCAGGAGAGGACGTCTGGAATGCAACACTGCCGCTAACAGACAGCGAAGAATACATGCTCGTTGATGGTCGAAGAGCCTACGAAACCATTGACATGCTCACCACGGATTACAACAATCGATGGTGTGCAAGCGCGTCGCTCCATGAAGGAGGGGCAGCGTACCAAGTTGCTGCTGAAAAAGCAGAAGAAATGATGTGGGAGATGGGTTTTGACCATGTCGAAATAACACAATATCCAGATGATCCTGACCAACTCAACATCGTTGGATACAACTGGGGACGCGTCAATCCTGACGAGTACATTGTCATTGGAGGGCACTTCGACATTGCCTACATGTTTACACCGCCTGGCGGAGGAACAAACGAAGGATCGAACGATGATACCTCAGGTTCAACCGTTTCGCTTGAAGTTGGCCAGGCGCTCGCTCAAATGGAATTCGACCACACGGTTGTAGCAGCTCTTTGGGCATGTGAAGAGGAGGGACTTCTTGGCTCACTAGCGTATGTTGCCAACCTACCGGAAAACGTGTCCGTTCGAACCTACATGAACTTCGACATGGTTTCTCTCAACTATCCAATCGTACCGTTGACCGAACCCCTTATCGACCCATTAACTGGAGACATTTTTGAACCAACGAAATACGATTGGAGCATCAGTATCGCAGGTGCAAGTGATGGAAACATGGATCGAATGATTGATTGGGTCGGTCAATCCATCGATGAAAATCTAGCCTACCAGCCTACAGAAGGTAATCCGATTATGTGGCAAAAAGCAGAATCATGTTCATCGGACCATTGTTCGTTCTTCTCCGCTGGATATCCGACCTTCAATTTCTTCAGCCCAGGAGGAGACATCTCGTTCTGGCAAGAGTGGCACTCTCCATCGGATACGTTTGAATTTATGACGGCGAAAGCTGGTGGGCCTGAGGGCATGGCATCTGGTTTCAACAGTTTGACGTGGACTGCTCTCGATTTGTTCGTTCGAGTTGATAATGCCGAGAACTTCCATGGCAACTGGAAAGAATGACGCGCTTTTTCTTTCTGATTGGAATACATTCATTCATGAAGGATAAGTCATCCCTCAATGCATGGACACTCGTTTTGCGAGGTTTTCAAAGAGCATGGTTGCTCATCGGAAACGAGTCCACATTGCTGTATTCATCCTCACATTGTTCATGATTCCAGGTGCACTCACAGCGCTCCAACCAATCGACATGGAATCGTATGAGATGGAGTCTCCAGAACTGACTGCACAAACCATCATTGATACGGAATTTCCAACCAGTGAAATCATTCTCGGATTCGTCGTCTCCGTTCGAGATCCAGCTGAGGTTGAAGATTTGAGCACATGGCAACCTGCATCGACCATCGATGGTGGAACACCAGATTACACCAGCATTCCTCCAGCAGACCAAATCATTGAGGCAGGAGAGCCATGGGTTGGTATTTCAGAACCGGATGGAGGAATCCTTAACCTTACCATTCTCAAAGAAATTGATCAGAAAGCAAAACTGGTCGAAGAGCATCCATTGGGCCAGTCGCTCAAGCCTCTAGTAAACGAAGTAACAGGCCACCAAACAACGGGTGTCATGACCCTTGCGGACTTCTTCCGTGGTTTCCTGAAGAACACGTACATCCTGTCACCGCCAGGACTCTCTCCGCTCGGTGTACCTACTCCAGCACCTACAAATTGGACCGACTGTTTCCCACTCGATTGTTTGAGTTTTGATGATGTGAACGTTACGCAAGCCCACATCGACATGGCAGCAGCACGAATGGCTGAAGGAAGCAATAACGACTTCCTACGATGGATTTCATTGGACCGTGGGTTTGTCTCCGACATTACTTCGATTCAGCAGGGGCCAATCGGTGGTTCGCTTGATTCGGAAGGTAACTGGCAAAACGAGTACACGGGATATGGCCGTTGGAGCGGTTCTGCCTCATGGCTACTGGTTCAACTCGACCGCGCATCGCTCGAAGAAAGTGGCTGGGAGATTGTCTGGAAGGATGCAAAGCAAGAGAAGTCCATTCGGACATCCGACGAAGGTTTGGTCATCGGCGGTTATCGATTGGCCAACAGCGAACTGGTTCTTCATCCACCGCAGTATTCGGAAGAGTACTGTGTTGAACTCAAGAAAGAGGAAGGGGCTGGATGTTCGGTCGAGTGGACCTACATGGATCTCGAAGGTCATCTTCGCTCCCATGATCGAACCTCTCTTACGCTCCTTGTGGGACAAGGCGTGAATGTTGAAGTCAACCGGGAGCTTCAATCCTCTACAGGACTCATTGCACTGATGGGACTGATCATTCTCGGACTCCTCTACGTAAGTTTGAGGCGAGTAAGTGACGTAGCCATCGTCGTTGTTGCTCTGGGTGGAGCCCTGTTGTGGATGCAGGGATTCATCGGCCACATCTCGAACCTCACAGGTTTCTTTGGATGGGACATCATCGCACGTTCGCAATTCTCAAATCTACTCCCAATTCTCGTTCTCGCTTTAGGCATCGATGATTCGCTCCATGCTCTTCATCGCTACAAAGAAGAACGTAAACTCGGCAAGAGTGCTTCAGAATCTGGCACCATTACGCTGACCCGAGTCGGTCGTGCCATCATGCTCACATCGATCACAACAATGGCTGCGTTCTCTGCCAATCTTTTCTCGGATATCGCGGCCTTGCGCAGTTTCGGCATCGAAGCAGCCATGGGTATCCTTGCTGCATTCTTGTTGACTGGTTTGTGGGTCCCATTGCTGCGAATGAGTTTTGATGAGTGGCTTGAGAATCGAAAAGGCAAATCCATTGAAGAGCGTCAAATTACACACTTGGTTCCAGAAAAGTGGTTGCGAGGATTGACCATTCAAAGCGGTCGGTTCAAGAATTCGATTGTTATAGCTGTACTCGCTTTGCTGTTAACCGTCCCAGCAAGCATCGCCATGTCCAATCTTGAGGGAGATTTTGCGGTTGAAGACTTCCTCGATGAGTCTTCTGACTTTGCACAGGGCGTCAACATCGTCAATGAACGATTCTCTGATGAAGGCGAACCGGCCATGTTGCTGATTGAAGGCGATGTGCTCGACCCTCGTGTGTACGCTGGAATCGACGAATTAAGACAGCGAATGAACACACCGCAGGAAGGCATACCTGAAAAGATCACAAAGACGCCTGATGGCAACATTGACCTCCTCGCTCTCGATGAGTTGGTGTTTGCTGCGCAAGGTTCCATGGTTCTCAACGATGAACCATTCCGAGCCCGTGGTTGGAACCCAGATGTTGAAGGAAACGGCGTTGGATGCAACACAACGCAGATTGGATTCATCGACACTGAAGACCGAGATTGTCTCGCATTCATGTACGGCTTCCTCACGCTCGAAGGCGTTCCAGGCATCGGTCCAATCCCTTCCATTCCTGCGAGCATTGTCAGTCTCTACATCATGCCGAAGGTCGAACTGGACCCTGCTCAGCCTTGGCTTGACATCAATGGACAACCCGCTGAATACGAGCACATGCTGATTCGATTTGGTATCACTGGTCCAGAAGACTTCCCAAGTCTTGCACCTGCAATGGAGAAGTTGTGGGAAGATCTAGAAGTCTTCACCAATCTCTCAACGGGGACACGTGAGGTTGCAGGAACTTCAACAACCGAGGAAGAACCACTAACATGGGTCATGACAACTGGGCGTCCGGTGACACGTTATGTTGCTTCAACCGAAATGCAAGATGAGATGCAATCCTCGCTTGTCCTCGGTTCTCTCTTCGTCTTCGTATCCCTTGCGGTTGGTTTCCGTTCGATCAAGCAAGCATTGGTGACGTTGGGCCCGATTCTCCTCGTCGTCGTGTGGCTGTACGGTTTGATGGAAGTTGCTGGTGCAAGCCTCAACATCGTCACCGTAACAATCGCTACCATCTCACTTGGTGTCGGAATCGACTACTGTATTCACGTCACGGAACGGTATCGTGAAAGTCGTGAAAAGGGTGAGTCGCACAAGCAGGCCTTGCATGCAGTTGGTGGTGCTTGCAGTCTTGCACTCATTGGAAGCGCTGCATCCGATATTGCTGGATTCTCGGTCATCGCTCTCTCCCCTATGGGTCTGTTCAGCAACTTTGGAATCTTCTCTGCTGCGATGATCTTCCTCTCATTGATTGCAAGCCTTGTCCTTACGACAGCAGCTCTGGGCCTGTTGCACCAATTCACCAAGTCAGATTCTGAAGAAGAATAGCATCGGTGTCTTCTTGAAGGATACCCGTGACGGAAGGGTGCGGTCGAATGGGTGGTCCCAGCGGCGGTAGGGGCGACACTGGTCGATGATTCGACACCTGATGATGAAGAAGATTGGATGAAGTATGCCAACTCTGGCTTCGGATCGACCGATTACTCTCTTTGGGATGATGTTGAAGAAACACAGGAAGAACCTGAACAATTGGAAGAACCTGAGCAGTTGGAGGAGCATACCGAAGAGATTCCACGTGCACCATCGCCTGCTGGACTGAAGCATCTGCTTCGAATGGGAACCTGCGACCCATGTCTTGGTCGATTGGGTGGTAAGCGCTCCTTCCAACAAAGCAACGAAGCATCCGGCCAACAGATTAGAGAATCGATTAGCGAAGGAAATCAGCGTCTCTTGAACATTCGTCAAGAAATTCCACTGTGTCCATTCTGTGAGAACTTGTTCGAAGAAGTCAATCTCCTTGCAGACGTTATCGAAGATGCACTTGCAGGATACGATATCCAGAAGTTGCAAATCGGTGCTCGATTTCCAAAGGATCAAATTGAGCATGAAGAAGGTATTCGAAAGCAATATGCCGCCGGTGGCTCTGATGGATTGAAACCGTCACTTGTTGGTTTGATCTCTGAGAAATTGAACGAACGACTCGAAGGTGTGTCGATCGTCAACGACAAACCCGATATCTTAGCACTCATCGACGTTCTAACCCTCACCGTCACACTCGATGTTCGCAGTGCCTACATCTATGGACGTTACAAGAAACACGAACGCGGTATTCCGCAAACACGCTGGCCTTGTCGGGCTTGCAAAGGACGAGGTTGTGCTAAGTGCAACGATACAGGGCAACAATATCCATCAAGCGTTCAGGATCTCATCGGTAACCCGATCATCGAATTGTTCGAAGGTCGTGAACATGCCTTCCACGGGATGGGTCGAGAAGACATCGACGTTCGATGCCTTGGTCGAGGACGGCCCTTCGTTCTCGAAATCAAGGAGCCCAAGCGATGGGACATCGATTACGAGTCAGCGATGAAGGCCGTCAATGAACGAGCGAAAGGCTCGATTGAAGTCACCGATGTTCGACGATCCAATCGTAGCGAAGTCGTTCGAGTGAAGGATACGCCAGCTGAGAAATCCTACACGATTCGTTTCCTTGTCGAGCCACTCTCCAAACCAGAACTTGACGTTCTTACTGCACCATTGGATTTGACAAAGGAAGACGTCCAACAGCGTGGACGAGGTCGTCGTAAACACCGTCGTCGAGGGGACAAGAAAGACAATCCAAAGAAACCTCTTGAGCGAGTTGAAGTTTCAATTCTTGATGAAGCCGACCTCAAGAAAATGAAGAAAGCGGAACTTGTTGAATTGTGCATCGAGCGTAAGTGCTCAGAGAAGGGTGTGAAGGCTGAATTGATTGCCAACCTTCTCGCAACCAATCCAGAGCCGGTCGAGATGCTCCCTCTACCAGATGAAACGACCATCCTTGACATCATTGAGAAGCTCGAAGGCGTGAATCTTGCTCAACGAACACCCGAACGCGTGGCACATCGTAGAGCCGATCTTGTGCGACGGCGGAAAGTCATCGAAACACGTGATGCAAGCGTCGAAATCAACGATGAGGGTAACATCTACGTCGAATTCACGCTTCGTTGTGAGTCAGGAACCTACGTCAAAGAAACCGTTCACGGGGATGATGGCCGAACACAACCGTCCATCGCCTCGCTCATCAAGGCAAAATGCACGGTTGAATGGCTCGATGTTGGAGATATCCACGCTGATTGAGTGGACTTGATTCATCGCGGTGCTTATATGCAGTGGGTAGGTCGCAGAGATGCCTCGAATCAGCGTAATGCAAGTTTCGAACCATGGAGGTCACTAAAATGAAGCGATCCAAGGGACAACGAGTAGGGACACGAAGCATCCTTCGTCGACGACGAAAAGACCGTTCTCGAACGTACATCAACCGCATTATGCACAACTACGAAGAGGGTGACCGCGTTGCAATCGTCTTGGACGGTAGCCAACAAATGGGCATGCCTCACCGCCGATTCCACGGCCGTACAGGATTCATCCAGAAGCGACAAGGCGTCGCTTGGGTTGTCTCCGTGAAGGACGGAAACATGCAGAAGACTGTCATCGCCCGCCCTGAACACCTTCGCCCTCTTGAGTGATCACCATGACTGAAGAAGAGAAAATCGTCGACTTTGCAACCGTTCGAGACCTTTTGATGGGTGCTCAAGAGCGTCGAAGAGATTTGACCTACGAACAGCGTGCTGCTTTGTTCCACGCTGAGTGGGCAGCAAGCGACAATCGCAACGGATACCCAACCGATGCTGCTGTCTTCGAAGCACTCAAGAACGCCATTGCTGATCTCCCAGCGTTCGAGAAGTACCCCGAACTCGCTGCAAAGCTTGCTGAACTTATGCCGCTCAGTGAAATCGAAATCAAGGCTGTCATGGCCAGCCGTCGTGCATCCATCGATGATGGAGACATCAACGCTGTCATCGAACTCGTTCGACAACACGTTGGCATTGAATGAACAACATAACCGGAAGTGATTGGCATGAGCCGCCCTGGCCGTGATTACACACCTCGTAAATTCAACAAGGCAAAGCCGTCTGTTGATACCTCCATGCCTCCTCCTGCTACCGGTCGCAGAGAGATTCCAAAGCCTCAGAAGAAACCCGAGCAACAACCACAACGTCAGCAACGTCCTCAACAGCGCTCACAACAGCGTCGTAACAACAGAGGCAACCAACGACCGCAACAACGCCGTCGAGACGGACAACCCCTCTACGATGCAAAGTGGGTCCGAGTTGTTGAACACGATATGTCCGAAGGTGTAGTGACTGGATTCACTGAAGATACTGTCATTCCTTGCCGAATTGCGATCGAATCGAGTGAAGCATTGCTCCCTAGCATGCGTATCTACGTCGGAGGCGATGGCAAAGGCTCGCCTTCAGGATCCATCCTCGGAGGAGCTCGCATGGACAAAATGTCCAACTCAGCCAAGATGGACTTTCCACTCATCATCCAGTTGTTTGTCGAGGAGCAGGGGAAACAC
>JAAXIR010000183.1 GCA_012270265.1 Candidatus Poseidoniales archaeon | reverse complement strand
CGTTTCCAGCTCCGTGGATGTCTCTCCCTTTTATTGCGGATTGAGGATAGCCCTCAGATGCGAGGAAGACAGTAAGTGCATGCCAAGGGTGGAACGCCACCTCGAGGCTAGACAGTTGGTCGTTTGATGCCGCAAACAGAAGTTCACCAACATCTCCATCAATGAGCGGAAGTGTTACTTGACATTCAGGGTCTCCAAAACGGACGTTGAACTCAACGACGTAAGGATCGTCGTGTTCATCGATCATGAGGCCAACATAGAGGACTCCTCTGTAGGGGATGTCCATCGACGAGAGGTGCGAAAACATGGGTTCCACAATTCGTTCAATGGTCTTTCGATGGATGGCGTCAGTTACCACAGGAGCAGGGCAATATGCACCCATGCCGCCGGTGTTTGGACCTTTATCCTCGTCAAAGACTCGCTTGTGATCTTGCCTTGGCGGTAGACAGACGTATCCTGAACTGTCCATAACGACCAACATACTGGCTTCTTCACCGGGTAAGAATCGTTCAAGAAGGACGTGCCCATCTGTCTCGATGGATTGTTGAATAAATTCAACAGCCTCGGTACGGTCTGTAGTGACCACAACGCCTTTTCCACCAGCAAGGACATCACGCTTGATGACCCATGGCTCCTTGGAACGTGCATGAAGACAGGCGTCAATGTCAGAAGTCCCATCGAGAACATCGTAGTCGGCTGTTGGAACGCCTGCTGCATCCATGGCCTTCTTCGCAAACAACTTGGAACCCTCCAATTCTGCATGTACTTGCTGTGGGCCAAAGCAAGGAATGTCAACTTCAAGGAGTCGATCTGCTAGACCATCACAAAGCGGCGCCTCAGGCCCGACAACAACAAAATCAACATCCAATTGCTTTGAGAGATTGACCAAGCCTGCGATATCTGAAGCTGCAACATTGTGATTGGTACCGTAATATTGCGTCCCTGCATTGCCAGGCGTGGTGTGTATCTCAACGATGGAAGCAGAGGAAGAAAGGGCAAGACATAGAGCATGCTCACGTCCACCCCCACCAACAACAAGGACTGTCCGACTCATGTTTTGCGCAATAAGAATGGGCTGATAATTCAACCGCTTCGGTCTTCAGAAGACAACAGTCTTCATGTGCTTGATTGCCGTGGTGCTCTGTATGAGTGATGTAGCAGATGCAACCGAATTGGGTGTTTTTCTCCTGGCACTGATGACGCTTTGGCTCTATCTGCCAGGATTCATCGCCAACACATTCGCTATGATGTGGGGAAAATGGTTGCCAAAAACAGGTTACGGGCCATGGCCGATTGACGGTGGAAGAGTCTTGAGTGATGGGAACCGAATGCTCGGTGATGGGAAAACCTGGAACGGACTCATAGGTGGTTCACTTACTGCTGGTTTGCTTTGTATGTTGCAGGTTGCCATCGTTGGAACTTCATTTGATGAAGCATCTGTCTTCGTCTCACCACTCACTGGATCCGAAGATGCATGGTTTTCGATTGGCGGACCATGGGTGACCGCATACATTCTCGGCTCGTTCCTTGGATTCGCTTGCCTCTTGGGCGATATGACAGGTTCGTTCTTCAAGCGACGTCGAGGACTCAAACGCGAAGGCGATGTGTCCTCGAAAGCACCTCTGCTCGATACACTGCCTTTCGCAATCATGGTCTTCCTCTGGGGTCAACTGTTCTTGGGACCTTCGCTACTATCTTCGAGTGAATTACTTATCCCGATGGTCATCATCATCGTCATCACGCCAATTCTCCATCGATCATTCAACCTTATTGGGTATGCAATCGGTTGGAAAGACGTTCCGTACTAAACAGAGAAGGGTTGATTTTCCCCTTTGACTTGGGCTAAACATGCGAACTGCAACGTTTCTGACAATTGTCATGCTTACATCGGTCATACTTTGCTCACCTGTCCTAGCCTCTGCACCCTCGGATGGCTCAACTGTCACCGTCACTGATTCAGTTTCTTGGAATGGTGGATCCTTCGATGGCGAAATCATCATCAAAGACGGAGCTGAACTGCATTGGACTGGAGACGTTTCCGTCGAACAGGATGCAAAAATTACCATCGAAGAAGGGGGCACTCTTCACTTGGACGAAGCAAACATGGAATCGCAAAATGCCGCTTCAACCCTGCTGATTTACGATGGAACAGAAATCGAAATTGACGAGAACATCGATGACGCATCCGCTACAATGACTGTTTTCTTTAGCATCGATGTCCCTGAAAACGCCTACCTCAATCTCACCATCGATGGTGTAACGAACGGAGAGATTACCGGAGATAGCGCTTCGTTTACCGTTGATTTGAATCAGCCAGTGGACATTGCTGTTGACCACTATTATCCGATCATGTTTGGAATCACGCACATCGAATTGTTCCACTCAAATGCTGAGTTACTGACTCTGAACGCAGACGAACTCTCTCAGACTGGTGGCAACATCATATGGAACCAGGCAACCTTTAGCATCGAAAATTACGGAACATTTGTCTCAGAACAATCAACGATTATGGCTGCCGAGATTGTTTGCATTGGTCCTTGTTCAATTGAAGATTCAGCCCTCTATGGCAGTGGACCAATCCACGTTGCAGACGGATCAAGCCTTGACTTTGTTGAGTCGAGTATGCTCGGTTCACGAACCGATGAAGACATCATTCTTCATGATCAGGCGAGTATCGATTACACCAATTCAACTGGTACGGGAGGATATACAGATGCCTGGATTCGACTGCTCTCTGCACGCGAATTGGTTGTGAATGCGCCCATTGCTACAGTGGTCGCTACTGGAATCGGCTACAGTGGGA
>JAAXIR010000065.1 GCA_012270265.1 Candidatus Poseidoniales archaeon | reverse complement strand
GCGGAATTCTCAATGATGTCTCCATCGATGGTGGCTTCGGGTTCGCAGCATATGCCGGGGGGCTGATCCTTGGCAATGTCTCCGATGATGAGGAAACATCGTTCATCATTGAGGACAAAGAAATGGTTGCCGTCGTCTCAGAATCGTCGTCTTGGTTTGCTCTTGAAGATGATTCCTCTCGCTCGCTGTGGTACGGGGATGTCGAACGTGACTCCATCAACGAATCCCCTCTCGAACTCGATTTACCTTCAACGATTCTTGATTGGGAATTGCAAATGGACGACATGAATCTCTATCTTCGTGTTGAAGGCCTCCTAAGTGAATCGTTTTTCATGCAATCTCTTGACAATCTTCAACAGCCGTTTGTTGAGATGGATGCATCCGAATGGCCGGCTGAATCACGTCAAGAACCGGACGTATGTTCAGGTTTGGGTACAGAAATCA
This sequence comes from Candidatus Poseidoniales archaeon, assembly GCA_012270265.1. GTDB lineage: Archaea > Thermoplasmatota > Poseidoniia > Poseidoniales > Poseidoniaceae > MGIIa-L2. The sequence continues at coordinate 13,810 of JAAXIR010000065.1, read as the reverse complement.
ACGCAACGCAAGCATGGTGCATCGAAGATCTAGGACTTGTCCTCCGGTCGACGGAAAACGGGTCTATACAATCCATGCGGCTTCCTATTTTATCGGATGCTGGAGGTTTTGGTACTTTACCGCAGATGTTCTTCGCCTTCGATGGTGACGCTTCAACACTCTCCGTTCAACGAGGAGAATTGCGCATCGGTGAGCGCCTCAATCCAATTTCGGAGGTCAACAATGGCTCGATTAGGGCAGCCGGTTTGTTCCAATACGCCTTTGGTTCGGACGAATCGTTGAATCTGAGCATCAATGGGTCGTTCGTGGATGATGAACGTCTTTCCTCGCTCTCTGAACTTGATTCGGTCATCCTTGGCCTCATCAACATAAGCGATGCAGAGATCCTTGCAACGGCGGATGAGCGTGAACGATCGATGCTCATCTTGAGCAACGTCTCAGAAAATGAAATTGCGAGTGTCGAACAACATCTCGACTCGCTCGTGTGAATTTATGAATTGTCCCTTTCGGTTCAAGCCGTCAAAATCGATGCGCTCGAGCAAGCTGAAGCCTCCTCTGGTGTCCTCTCTGCCATGTTCCTGGTCTTCGGTTCGTTTACCATCGCAGCTGGTGTACTTCTTGTCATCACCATCATCATGATGCTTGTCGATGTGCGACAAAAGGAGTACGCAACGGTTCGTGCACTTGGTATGACGCGTTCGGATCTCCGTTACGTAGCGATGATCGAAGGTTCGATTGCAGCGGCGATCGGTTGTGGTTTCGGTTCCATGGTGGGCGTTGGTCTCGCCTGGCTCATCGGAATTGGGTTTTCGAGTGTCTTTGCCACAGCGGGGGCGGATGTTTTCTCATTCCATGTCGATGCATCGTCGATTCTTGCAGGATGGTTCTGGGGTTTTCATCTCGCCATAGTGACTTTGTTTGCATCTGCTCTGTGGTCATCGAGGATGATCATTGTTCATGCCTTGAAGAGCGTGCCCACTCGTGTGCCCAAACATGTTCCATGGGGATTGTATCTGTTCGTCATCGGAGCAATGGGCATGTGCCTTGTCGCTGCAGGAATGTTCGTGCTTGGGAGCGGACCATTAGCACACAGCGTGTGGATTGTTCTTGGTTGTTCAATCATTTTGCTCATTTGCCCTATTCTGTTTTGGATTGTTCCTGTCCTCAGAGCAAAACGTTCTCCTGACGGTTCACTGCCAACTTTCCGGGAGGCACCCCGAAAAACAATTGGTTTCATCGGTGTGTTCCTTCTCATTTGGACAGGTCTGCCGTCGTCGATGGACCCGATTCGTGCTGATTTGACACCGAACGAGTTTTCCTTCATCGTGATCGGACTGGTCCAAGTCTTTGCGGGTGTCTTTGTTCTCTCCGCATTGGCACCACTCATGATTCGCACAATACTCCGCTTCGCATCATTCCGAAGTGGTGCAGTTGTTCCTGTTGCTCTTTCCTATCCACTGCACAAGCCGTTACGAACGGCAGTCGTCATGGGAATGTTCTCCATCACGGTGTTTTCAGTCATCGTTCTTAGCGGCTATACGTTGCAGTTCGAGAATTATTCCAGTTCCTTCGTCGAGGAATCTGAAGGTGATTTTGAGTTGATGTTGTCTGCATCACGTTCCCGGCCGCTCCAACTAGAGGGACCCATCGATGATTGGGGGCTTGTGAACACGAACAGAGACAACATCGATGCAGTTGGGCGTGTCTATCGGGCCCAAGCGTTCATCGAGAATCAAGAGGAAGATCGATCACCCTACATTCTCCGAGGCGTTGATGTTGACTTCGCTGAACACGGAGGCCTGCCCTTGCACATTTGGGATTCATCACTCGGTGATTCATCAGATGAAGCATGGTCCTCAATGCAAAGCCGTGGCGATGTTGTCTTTGTCGATGCCTCCTTCGGATTGGAATCCTCGCTCGATGGAACAAGCGTTGGCGTCTTTTCAGTCAAAGTTGGAGAGAACATCACCATCATTGATGCTCAGCAACCAAGTCATCGAAGAGAGGTGATGGTAGGTGGTATTCTCGAACAATCCTCGTATCTGTTTTCTGCAGGTGTTTGGATGCCATCTGAGCCTGTTGTTGAGCAATACGATGGAAGTTTGACTCGCGTCTATGTTTCCGTCAGTGAGGGAAGCGCTGCATCCCAGGACTTCGATTCAAGTGAAGTGCGCTATTTTTCAGCCGCAGGAAAATCTGCTTCTGAACGTGAAGCCGCAACAGAACTCGCCGAACAACTTCGAATGGATTTGGAAAAAGAGGGTGTTGACGTCTCGCTGATTGCAGAAGACGTTGCATTAATTCAATCGCTGGTCCTTTCAATCCTTGCGCTCTTTGAGGGATATCTCGCCATCGGACTCATTATTGGGATTGCAGGAATCGGCGTCGTCACATATCGCTCCGTTTCAGAGAGAAGAAAGCACATCGGTATGTTGAGGGCTCTCGGTTTTACCAAAGGTATGGTGATGCGTGTCCATTTGATCGAGATAGGATGGGTTTCGTTGCTTGGTATTTTGAACGGTATCGTTGTGGCTTTGATGTTCCATGTTGGGCTTCATTCTGCCATTTGGGAAGAAGAGGGTGCAGCTTTGGTTCTCCCATGGTCGACCGTGATGTGGGTCTTATTCGGGGGGGCAGCCCTGGTGTATCTTGCAACCTTGTCACCGGGTCGTGCAGCATCGAATATTGAACCTTCTGAAGCCCTACGGTCTTCGAATTAAATAGGATAATTCGCAGCCGAGGAGCGAGTAGTACAACGTTCATTTTTATTCTGAATTCCAATTATAATCGCACCCATAGTATAAATACGTCCTTTGGCGTAGGGCGAGTTACCGCCCTTATTGGAGGATATGACATGAGAAAAATTACCCCTGTAATGCTCGTGCTGTTGTTGGTGGCTAGCCTTATGGCAAACATCGACATCACACAACTAGAAACAACCGAAGTAATCGAGGAAGCTGGTGCCCGAAGTGGTGCAGATGCAGAACTCGTTGCCATTACTTCACCGAAAGAAACCCAGTGCAACCCAGAGTGCCGCAATGAAATCTTTGTGGGTCAAGCAACGACCTTCGCAGTCTTCATTCAAAACTCTGGAGACCAAGCTATCACTGAACTTGGCTACAAAGCCGCTGTTTGGATTGCTGACGGCAATGGAAACCCGTTGATGCTCGCAAAGGATGCATCGGGCGCTGACATCGAGTTCGATAACCCTGATGTCATCTGTGATGATGCTAGCGTTTGTGATGATCAGTCCCTTGCTGCTGGTGCTGTCTTCAAGGGCGGTAAAACCACCATCCAATACGGTGGCGGCGACGCAACCTGGACACCTGCAGCTGGTATCTATGTTATTCAAATCGAAACCTACTCCAGCGAAGATGTCGACCCAGGAAACGATGTCCAGCAAGTCTACGTCGAAGTCGTCGATTACCTCGACGTTGAAATTGACATTGCATGGACAGATGGCTCCGTTGTCGCAACAGGAGAAGGTGTCAAAAACTTCGAAGTGAGCGTCAAACTCAACGGTTCAAGTGACTTCATCACACACAACTTGACGATGGAAATCGACGTTTCGGGTGATGTTTCTGCCGCTTCCGGACAGGACATTTCCGACCTCAAGTCTGCTACACTTGGTTCCTTGGTTCACTCTGTCAACGTAGGAACCGACCAACTTGTCCTCGTTTACCAAAATGAGACAGACCCAACTGACAACATAACCGAGGTCCGCACAATCATGTCGGACGACGTCAGCAACGGTGTTTGGACCTACACCGGCTCCGTAACACCTGACACAAGCAACACCGAAGCTGCATACAGCGTCGATGTTGCGATTGGAGGCTATTCTCTCTACGGTCAGTTCGAGTCCTGTGTCAACACAGTCGAACTCAATACAACGGATGAGGAAGGAAATCCAACGACGACGACAGAGGTTTATTCCAACTTCTGTGAAGAGTCGTTCAATAAAGATGACATCACAAACAACAACGCTGATGAGATCACCGGAACACTCAGTACATTCCACGACATTCGCATCTCGATGTTGACTGTCAACCAAGGATACAACAACGACGGAACCGGTATCCCTACCTTCACAGTCGGAGCCGGCGAGCCAGGTGACCTTTCTGTTGGCACATCGTACATCGATGCCGCTGTTGAGCACCGTGGCTCCTCTGTAACAGAATTGTACGACTGGAACGTTACCTTCACCATTACCAACCTCGACACAAGCGAGGTCATCACCGAGACGGTCAACTCCTGTCTCCAAGGTGTTGAACCATCCTACAACTACGCGAAACTCGGAACAGGGCCAGAGGCGTTTGATCAAGGACACGCATGTACAATGGTCGAGTTCGATGTTGGAACCTACACCATCGAAGCACAATTGATCATGGAAAGCAAGGTCACCGACCAAAAGCCAAGCAACAACCTCGTCTCAATGGAGAAGGAAGTCCGTAACAACCTCCCAGTTATCTCTTCTCTTGACCTCGTCACACAAGGCGATCTCTTCCTCGGTATGGAAAGCATGCTCGAGTTCGAAGTTTCCGTCTTCGATGCGGACGACGTTACTGGTGAAGGCCTCACATACTCTTGGGTCGGAGGCGCAGAGAGCGTTGTTCTCGCTGGATGTGGCGGAATGGGCGGTGTTGCACGAACCTGTACAACTCCAATCATCCAAGACTTCGTCACGACCTTCCCGGTCGTCGTTACTATCACCGATGCTCATGGCGGTGAAGTGAGCGAAGAAATCATCATCGAGATTTGGAACGATGCAGTTGCGACTGATTCGACTGAAAGTGGTATCACCATGGATTACTCCTTGACCTACTTCAGCAAGGCTGCTTACAGCATCAGTGTCACTGATGGTAGCGCAGAGGACTGTGCAAGCATCGAATTGCCAGATCCTGCTGGTCAACTCGGTGACCTGCTCAGTGGCAAGTACACGCCAATCGCAGTCATCGATTACTCGCCTGCAACCAACTACGGTGCAAACGACGTTCTTGCTCAGAGCATTGACTTGACGTTTGATTCTGGACTTGGAGCAACATCCTTGTGGTACTCCACAAGCTGTGCCAACCCTGCGCTAACTCAACTCATTGCTGATGGTGCAACCAACAGTGAAGACGACTCGACAAAATCCGTCCTCTCCGCTGTACTTTCTGGCGGAACTCTGCCTGCTGGACAGTTGATGTTGATCGACTCTCCTCTCCAAGCAAAGGACGCACCAAGTGCATCCATTGGCAGCTTCAACGCTGCACCTGGCATGGGTGGAGACATCACCATGAACTGGGGACTTGAGGGCACACCACTCGCAGGTGACAAGATTTCTGTCAGTATCACCGATGCATCTGGTGAAACCTTCGCAGTCGATCTCGACCGTACTGTTGTCACATACACATACAGTGGCTCTTCCACAACACACGGCGAATCCTACGATATCGAAGTCGCAGTCTGCAACAACGATGGACTCTGCAGCACTCCAATCGGTCAAGCGACCGTCGTTGCTGACAAGGAAGTCGAAGGAGCATCTGCTACTGGCGTGAACGTCAATGTTGCTGGTGACAAGTGGACTTTGACCTGGAGTATGGAAGGTAGCGCAGACGACGTTGCTTCATGGAACCTCTGCTACAAGAACCGTGAATCGTTCGAAGCCATCAACATGCCAACCACCTGTGTCAACACAGGAAGTGCAGACGTCATGACCGCAGATGTCATGATTCCAACCACTGGTCAAGGTACAATGCACTTCGCAGTAGTACCAGTTGACGCACTTGGCAACGCAGGTCTTGCAGCATCTACAGGTGCTGCGGGAGCTGATGCTTCGTACATCAACGAGGTCGACGGTGGGGAAATCACCGATGACAACACCGATGGTGACGAAACATCCAGTGGCGAACTACCAGGCTGGACCTGGGGAGCCATTGGTGGCGTCGTTGTTGTTGCCTTCATCGCTGGAGCTTTCATCCTCTCACGAGGCGGTGGCGACGGCGAAGACAAAGACTGGGATTACTGATCACAGTTAGACGACCGAACAGTCGTAATCTGTGCGCAAAGACGCACAGGAGCCGCCAGAGGGGGCGTTCCGGCGCCCTCTCTGGCCTTTTTTTATTTTCATTCTTGAGATCGTAATGTCAAATCGGTTGATTGTGATTATTTGAAAATTCGAATAAAAATAAATGTTCATTTTACAAATTGTTTGTACCAGCGAGATAGAAAAATTGCTCTCAGTATAACGTTTCATTTGCTTTGTGAAAATTGAAATTCAAAGATTTTGCACCCCAACTCCTATAAGTGGCGGAGAACGTGGTTGCATTTGCATACAGTCCGTATGGGGTGAATGACTATGTTGGGAAACAAGAATAAGAAAACGAAAACCGCAATGGGTGGAATCGGAATTGCCGTTCTACTATGTGCTTTGATGGCCTTCATGCCAATGACAAGCCTAGTGGACAACACCGCAACCGAAACTGTCAGCAATGCAGAGATCGTCTCAGAAGTAGATGATTTCTTCAAGTTGCCAGCCGCCATCGAACAAACAACCTATGAGTATGATGCCGCTCAGGAACTTCTGGGCATGAGGCAGGCGAACACAAAGGGATTCCTCACTGAGGACGGCAGAATTGCACAGCTCACAAGCGATGAGCCAGTGCACTACCTTGCCGACAGTGGGGCCTTTGAGGACATCAACCTCAACATCATGGCAACACCTGCAGGGTGGGAAGTGAAGGAGAACACTTTCACGACCACATTCGGGGCAGAAGTTGCCAGCGGTGTGAGCATCCAAGCAAACCAGTTCGTCGATCCAATCGTCACTGGTTTGAACCCGATGCTCGTTACCATCGATATCACGGGAACCGCACCTATGCCGTACCACGCTGAACCAGCGAATGGCGACGTCGAGGTCGGCGGAAACGTGATTCGCTACCCACTCGCAGAAGGCTTTGCCCTTGACTACGCTGTTGACACAACACAAGTCAAGCAAAACCTGCTCATCAAAGAACGCCCGGTTCTCGATGAAATCGCAGCATACTTCGGTATGACAGAGACCATCCGTCTCCCAATGGGCTACGGCCTTTACATGGACGGAGTTGCTCTCGGCGAGGAAATCACAACCACACAAGGCGAACTTGAAATCCGCAACCTCGAATCTGGCGAGCTCCTGGCCACCATCCCTGAGCCAGTCGTCACAGAAGAGGCTGCAACAGAGCCGTACATCGGTACCTACTTCGTACAAGTCTACGGTCCTATGGTCCTATTGACGACCGCTGTCGATTCCGACTGGTTGATGTCTGAAGACCGAGCTTACCCGCTCGCTCTTGACCCAACCATCAAGCTAACAAGCGGTAACCGAGGATACTGTTACGTCTACTATGGCTACTGTTACAACAGCACCAACGCTTACCTCTATCGATACTACGGTTCATACTACTACCTCCCATGGCACCGCTACAACTTCGGCAGCAGCTCAGCTCTACCAAGCGGCGCAACTGTTGAGGAAGTCAACTGGAAGCAGTACGTAAGTTATGGATACGGAAGTTCATCCTCCGTAAGCATCACTGCAAGAGTTCTTGAGGCATGTGGAACCGATGCACGATACAACTACGGTATCACTTCGGCTTCTTGTTCAGGAGCCATTTCTGCGAACTTGTTGTCTGGATCAAACTCCAACACCAACGAGCGAAAGTTGATTTCATCGATTGGTAACTCTGCAGCAGCTGGAACTTACTCCCAAGGAACCGGGTGGAAGACAGCGGAAATCTGTGACAACAACAATGCAGCAGGTACCGCTTGTTCCTCGAGCACAGGACCACACAACTACATCCTGAACGCTCAGTCAAACTCTGGCACAGTCGGAATGGGTGCTGACATGACGTCAAGCATCTACATTTACACTCGCTCTTACAACAGCGGTGGTTCAAACAGCTACCTCGAAGTCATCTACTCCGGTGGATCTGACACGGATGCCCCAACCTCCAGTCACGTAGCATACTCTGGACTCACTTCGTATGTCGAGGGTGAGCGAACCTTCTTCACCAAGTTGACCGATCTTTCCGGTATCGACACAACGTCCACCAACGGTGTCAAGATGTTCTACAGCATCAACAACGGCACCTGGACCTCCGTCAGCGCAACAACTGTCCAATCTTGCGGAACAACCGCAACGGACTGCCGATTCAAGGCAACCACTCCTGACATCAGCGCTGGCGACTACGTCGAGTACTACTGGAAATTCCAAGACTTGAACCAAGGAACCAACGGGGCAAACGTCGGTTACGACCCAGCACCGCCTGCATCTGCAACGACCCCATCGACATGGGTTCAGAGCAACGCACACTGGTTCTTCGTTGACGACGTCGTCAATGCAGGAACTGCCAAGAAGTTCACTGTCCTTCAGACAGACGTCCACTCTGGTAGTTACTACAACCCACAAGGGTACCACGACCGTCAAATGACCTACTACGACCACAGTGATGAGTACCTCTTCGAGTGGGACGTATCCAACTGTGGTACAGGTAGTTACTCCTGTTTCTACTCGTCCTCCTACTACTTCTACTCCCAGTGGAAGATGCAGTGGACCACAAGTCCAAGCAGTGGATACAACGGCTACGGTGGAACTCGATCTGGTATGACCGAGTTGCACCAGGGTGACGGCGGATTCCTTGCAATTAGCGCAAAGAATGGTCCTCAGATGAACCTCATCTTCCACTACGACTCCACTGACAACAAGTGGGGTATGGTCGGTATTGGTGACTCCACACCTGAAATTGAAACCGGTAAACTCGCTGGTGGTAGCAGTGCTAGCTCAGTGAGCACATACGGTTACACCGCAGCGTACAACATTCCGCTCTCTGGATTGGACATCACCGGAACCTTCGGTAAGTTCGACTGGAACGGAACCTACAGCACTTCCAAGGCCAACTGGCTCTGTGCTGGTACCAACGGTTTCTACTACTTCTACCGTTCAACATCCAGCAACGCTCGATGTTCCTCCGGTTACTACTACGCATACTCCTCCTCCTACCGTTGGAGCGGATTTGCACTTAGTGCCGGATACTACGGACGCATGGCATCCTCCGGTTCAACCACCTACAAGGTAGGAAACGTTGCACCGACACCAGATACCAGCGCTCCTGACATGGACCACGGTGTCATGCGAGACTCGCACAGCAAGACTCGTACGTTCACGTACACCATCTCTGATGCAGGTGATCCACCATCGGGTCTCAACGTCAACAATACGATTGGTGAAGGTCCAACACTCTACTACAGCATTAACAATGGGACGATGAGCTCCATGAAGCTCAACCCAGTTGGTAAGCAACGAAGTGAGTGTGTCGATGCAGAATGTGATTGGTCTGCTGAACTCACTACCCTCGAGCGTGGTGATTACGTTACCTACTACGCAACCGCAGTCGATACATCCACTGTATCCAGCGGTGTGAACACGCAGACGACTTCATCCAACTCCTTCGAAGTTGGTGACCCGAACATGATGCTCATCGTTGAGTGGCGAGACATGGGATACAACACACAATACCTGTGTGACTACCAAGTTATCTTCTATGACGTCACAAACGAAATTGAGTTCAAGTACGACTCGTCTTGTAACGCATACTACGACTACGCAACAGTTGGTTACATGGATCACACACGAACCCGTGGTGACACCATGCGCAACCCTGGTGGCGGATACATGGCTGGTAACAACCCGCACACGGCAAACTTCCGTATTTCCACTGACGGTACCGACCACGGATACGAGACCTTCTCAACAGGTATCAAGTCCGTTACCAACGCTGCCGAAGTTATCTCTGGAACCTCCAACGGCCGTCCAACAGGATATTACTGTGCATACAGCTACTACTGGAACCAATACAAGACTGGATGTAACGCAAACATCGATTTGCCATCCGGCTTCCAGTTCGACTACTTCCAGAAGTCCTTTGACGGTGACGACAGCAACGACCGACTCCGTATCGGCCGTCTCGGTTACCTCTACATGATTGACAGTGGATCCACTGCTCTCGAGCGAGGTATCACCACATGGGGTACCAACATGCCATCCCTGCCATACTCGAGCAACTCTGCTGCTCGACCTGGTACGATTGCACCGTGGTGGAGTTACTACGGAAGTTACTACTGTTACGACAACTCGAACGCTGACTGTGGTGTCTACGTCCGTGCAATGCCATTCGAAGGCAAGGGTACTGACATCGACAGCGATCTCGACTGTTCCAACAACAACATCGAATGTATTTGGGACAACGAAGGTTCGCCTTACCGAATCAGCCCGAACAGTGACTTCCTCTCCATCAGTGGAGGAGATTTGACCATCGAGCCAGGAACCGTCATCCAAGTCGCTTCTGGTAAGGGTATCTCCGTTGATGGTGCTTGTGACTCCGTCACTGTAACTGGTAACTCGACACACCGTGTCCTCTTCGAAGGACAAAGCGGTGCTGAGTGGAAGGGTCTCTCCTTCACGGACGACTGTGCTACCACCGGTGGTACAGATGACCGTCACGTCTTCAGTTACGTCGACTTCAACAACACAAGCACTGCAGCAATCTCCGCTGGTTCCCGCCACGGTGATTACAACTCGTACTGTGCTGACAGCTCTGGTGGCTCCCGACCATGTTACTCCAACAACAACGTCGGTAACTTCACCTTCAGTCACGTTACTTTCACCAACGTCGAGACGGCCATCCGTCACGGCAGTGGACAAGGAACTGGTTTCACGATGAACAACTTCGCCATCACCGGCGCAGACAAGGCTTGTATCAACCTCCCATCGAGTGCAGATGCAATGATCTTCGAAGGAACCATGACCAACTGTAACACAGATGGTGAATCATGGGGCGGTGCGATTGTCAACTACCCAGGTTCCACTGGTGGAATGCTGCACGTCGAGAACGTGACCATTGAGAACGCTTACGTCAATTTGATTGACACCGATCTCCAACACGTCACTGTCTCCAACGTTAGCGCAACCATGACATCTGGTTCAACACAGACCGGTACCGTCTTCACTTCCGACTTCGGTGTCGCAAGTGAAGTCAAGATGTTCAACTTCGATGCTCCTGATTACTCCAGTGCGTCCATCAACGCTCTCGGTGTCATCAACATGACTGAAGTTGACTGGGGAACTGCTGACTTGACCATCGCTCCAGGTGGCGCTTCAAGCACAGCAAACGGTCCATCCGGTGACAACGCCATCATGGACGACGTTACTGCAGGTGACATGCTCATCTACCGTATGCAACCGTCCGTCATGACCGACGTTACCGCAGGTCACATCGACTTCTCAGGTAACGCTATCACGACTGATGCAATGGTCGTCACCAACCTCGACTCTGGTCGATTTGGTGTCGCTGGCTGTGGATGGATCATCGATGTTACAACCATTGATTCAGACCGTGTTTACAGCAGTTGTTCAAGCAGCGCTGCTCCAAACAACATGATCTTCGACAGTGGTACATTGACACACACATCGAGCACAGACCACGCTGTCTACGCACGAAACTCCAAGATGACACTCGGTAACATTGCAATCACCAGCTCCAACGCTGGAAACGGTGTTTACCTCGCATACGGAAGCTCCAACGCTGACGTTCGTCTGATTGAAGTTGACCAGAACGGTGACGACTGTGCAGATTCCTCCGGTGCTACCGGTGACTGTGACGTCTACACCTCGAGTTCCGCAACAGTCTACTACGGTGGACTTGCAACACTCGGTGTATTCCGAACTGAAGTTGTCAACTCTGCAATCACGCAAGTGCCAAAGAGTGGACACGTTGTCAGTGCAAGCGTTGTTGATGGATCTGGTTCCGAACTCTTCGAGGTTGGATCCCACATCACCGATGCAAACGGTGAGGCCGATGTTTGGGTTATCACTGGAGACAGCAACGGTAACTCGTACTCCGACCACAACCTCCGAGCCTTCGGACCTGCTGGTCAGAACGAGACGCTCTCAACCGACGCATGGTACATCAGCGACCTAAGCAGTGGTTTCACCATCGGATCGTCCTACGATCTCGAGTTGTTCCCTGCTCCTGTCGATTTCAACGGTACGAACATGGATTGTACCTGGTTGGCTGCATGGACTGACGCTGACACCGGTGCTGGTCTACCAACAAACGGAACCACTGCATCTGGTGCAACCATCTACGAGTTTGACGGAACACCAATGACGCTCAGCGAAGACCTCAACCTCAACGGTTGTGTCATTCGCTTGCTCGGTGCTACCCTCAACGTTAAGTCGACTGCAACGAACTCTCCAGTTCTCACGCTTTCGAACGGCGGTATGCTCTACGTTGGTGAATCCAGCACAGCCAAGGCAACCGTCAAGGCTGTGTCCTCAACCTACCCATTGACCCTTGATGTCCAAGACGGAACACTCAACGTCGATGGCGGAATCATCCGTGACCTTGCACAAGACTCCTCAACTGGAGCTGCTCTCTACATCGGAGACGGTGCTACCCTCGTCATGGGCAACTCCGGTACCATCTACGGTGCAAGCGCATCCTCAGATGACATGGCAACAGTCAAGGTTGACGGCGGATCGGCAACCATCGACTCCTCGAGCATCATCAACACCGGTAACACCGGTACTGCTCTTTGGGTTGAGCAAGCAAGCGGATCCTACAGCAACATCGCTGTGTCCAACGCTGCTGTTGGTATCCAATCCTACAACGGTGCTCCACAAATTGACGGCTTCACCTCAACCGACAACACGGTTGGTGTCGATGTCTACGGTGGAATGAGCCTACCAACCATCTACCGTTCGACTTCCCTCTCCGGTAAGTCCACTGGATGGCACACCTACGCTATTGATCTCTCAGCCTTCCTTGGCTCCGGAGATTACCTGCAAGTTGCTGCCAACTCCATCTACGGCGGTGGAAACGCTCACCCGACCTACAACTACGCTTCGAGCAAGTACTACATGCTCACCGACCGATGGAACATCGAGGTCACCTACGATGACGGTAGTGGAGAAGTTTCGGAAAACATCACCACGCCTGACAAGTTGGGATACTACCCATGGGGAACGAGCGATCCTAAGTCCGGAAACGGTGCAGCTACCTATGCTGGTGGTGAAGGTGGTGTCGCTTCATGGCACTGCAACTACTACGGATATTCGTGGGGACCTGGCTACTCAGGATCCTTTGACGGATACATGTACTACATGTGGCGCTATTGGCCTCAAGGTCCAACACAATACGTATCCTACCCAGGCTACTACTACTACCCGGACCAATTCGGATTCCGCTGGAGCGAAATTGACACTGATACCAGCCCATCCTACGGTTCCTACCCATACCACTACTGGGGTTACTACTACAACTCCTACCACGGTGGTCAGGGTGTCTACAAGCCTCCTGAAGGATACAACGGATACGGTGGATACTACAACATCTGTCTCGACTACGCATACAGTTACTGGATGAACCCAGGAGAAGGTGCTCGAATGTCCTTCCCAATCGTCGACATCAGCGATTCGTCGATCTCCGCAGTAACCATGTACGTCGACGTTCTCCACAACCGTGCAGACAACTACCAGGACCGCCTTGACCTCGTTGCCCGTGTTGGTAACGATCCAAGCTCTCTTGGCGACTACCTCCGTGATAGCGGAACTGCTTCCTTCGAGAACGGACAAATCACTGGGGCTGACACAGGTATCGCCATTGGCGGTAACTTTGCTTCCGGTAACTTCGATGGAATCGACATCACCAGTCCAACAGACGCTGGTGTCGAAATCACTGGAGTCGTAGCCGCATCCGCTAACGACATCGCTGTCGACGGCGGTGACTACTGAATG
>JAAXIR010000009.1 GCA_012270265.1 Candidatus Poseidoniales archaeon | reverse complement strand
TCGTGGAAGCCAAGAGGGTGCCTTGCGTACCAACAATCCAGATACGGGGAAACAGCTCGAGGAACCCGGCATCGTCGGTGCAAAAACAGTTCCATTGGTTGCTGGTATTGGCCAAGACAATTTGCAATACTTGCAAACAAAAGTTGAGCGTATGGGTCATACCATCGATTCAGAGAAGTTGGAATGAATGGGGCCGTGGCCGGGAATTGAACCCGGGCTGGCAGAACCACAATCTGCCGTGCTAACCCCTACACCACCACAGCCATGGGGAGTTGTCCGTCATGGGCGTGGTATTTCAACAAATCGTCGTCGTATCAAGAAACCCGTTGTTTGAAATGCTACCACCTATTCCTGTGGACATGCGACGAAAGTGGAATGCTGTCCTGTTGTTTTTCGTTCTAAGTGCTGCACTCACTTCACCTTTGGTTTCAACGAGTTCTGCACGTTCCGTCCATGAGACTTCAGATTACGATTTGTTTCCACAGGGTGATTTGACAGATGCTTCTCAATGGACCGTTGGTGCAACGACGTCGTTTACATCTCAGCCTGCGGATTATACGGAATCCATGGTGGCTGATCAACGAATGACCATGGTCCATCAGCGACCTCAAAACACAGACACATTGTCGTATTGGAGTCTCAACAGTCCTTCAGAATCGGACAATGTTGTCGGTGCGCCAGATGGTCTCTACATGTGGTCCTCTGGACCGATTATGAGTGTCCAAGATTTTGATGTTTCATCCTCGACGCAATACATCATTACGGATGTGAGCGTCGTTCTTGCATTCAAGATTACAGACGCCCTACACATCGATTCCGTTCGTTTGTCCATGGATTGGTCGAACGGATCTGAAATCCTTCGGACCTGGTCAAACACGGGCTCTGCCATCGATTACATCAATGGAAGCCACTACAGTTTCGATATTTCAGGGCTTGAAACTTGGACATGGGCTATGCTCTCCAATGCCAAGTTTACGATGGATTATGTTTCGGTTGGACAAACCGATGATGCACGACTTGAGCTGGACGCAATCGGTCTCGATGTGACTATGGAGACGCCTTGGTATGGTGGAGAAGTGGCTCAAGCATCCTCGACAGCAAGCGGCCATGCATTACCCATCGTTAATTTCGATTTGAGTCAAGGCGACTACAATGGCATAGCCTTATCGATCTGTGGATTGGAATCCAGTGATGGATCCTCCATTGGTACATGGACAAGTGCGCCAATGGCGGTACCAGCTGAGCAATCATTTGGTCGGATTCACTTTGTTGTGAATGAATCTGGAACCGAAGCAAATGTGAGTGTTCAGTATGCAACATCCTCCGATGGAATTGCGTATAGCGGATTCTCGATGTATTCTGGTGATGCTTTGCCGAGTGCAGACTACATCAAGGTTCGAATTTCTACGGATATTGCATGCATTGTTTCGGTCCATGTTGACATCAACGATCCAACGCTGTTCATTGACGGTCGAATCTATGGAGATGCTTCTGGAATCAATGCTACTCTTTCTCGCTGGACGATTACAGTCAACGATGTAACTGTTGCAAACCTTCCAGTCGAACTCGGATCGTTTTCACATCAACTTCCAATCGGCCACGCTTTGCTAGGACAAGATACGAGCATTGCGGTTTCCATCAAGACGTGGTTTACGTGGGATTCTGATGGTAGCCAGAGTACGACGGCATTTGAAGTCAATTCTATAGAAATTGATGGTGGATACGATATTTTCTACGATGAAGACCCTGTTTGTCAGTTGGTTGGTGACCAATATCTTACCGAAGATGGAGGCGGTTTGTTTGTCCCTCTTCTCTCTCGATGTACTGATGACCGCGGACTTCCAGAGGATCTTGTTGTGAGTTTTGAAAACTCGGAACCCGAGATTGTTGACGTATCTCTCGACCAAGGAGAGGTTCGCATTTCGCTCCAATCGGAACAGTCGGGTAGTTCTCAAATCACGATGACGGTTGTGGATGCAGCTGGCAATTCCCACACAGAGACGTTCAATGTCTTTGTTGCCTCTGTTGACGACGCTCCAGTCTTGAACGAATTCCCTGCGTTGGTTCAAGTTGAGCATGCACTCGAGACAACCATCCCATTTGCATGGTCGGATGTTGATAGCGCAACAACTGCGATGACCATAACGGCCAATCGCTCTTGGGTGGATGTCGATTTGGAATCAGAGACGATTACGCTTACAGCACCGACGCCAGGATACAGTTCTGTCTTGCTGAGCCTGTGCGATGCAACATCGTGCTCTGAACGTGTCCTCGACCTTGAAGTCGTATCCCTACCTGATCTTGAGATTACAGATCTTGTTTTGGGAGATGCTTCAAGCGGCGCTTTCATGGAAGTGGCCGCAGCAGAAAATGGACAATTCCTCACCGCACGTGTCTATGTTGGAAATTATGGATTCACAAGTGCTGAGATGGTGACCATTCGTTGCACAGTGAATGGGCAAACGGCTGATATTTCTTCAATACCAACCTTGGGCCCGGGAGAAATAGCCGTAACTGAATGTTCTTTCCAAGCACCATTCGATGGTACATTCATGACAGTTGACGCCATTGTTGATGGAGGAGAAGTCATCGATGAGCGAAACGATTCCAACAATCAGAGGGAAGCCTCGTTGACGCTATCACAACGTGAAATTGTTGACGATACGGATGTTGATGCCGGTGTATCAACAACCACGATCTACGTTGGAAGTGTCATCGCTCTCATCGTCATAATCGCTGGCTTTACTTGGCTTGCACCAGCAAAGATTCGAAAATATGAGTGATGGTATGACACATCCAATCCTCTACAGTTTCCGACGTTGTCCTTACGCCATGCGTGCAAGGAT
>JAAXIR010000286.1 GCA_012270265.1 Candidatus Poseidoniales archaeon | reverse complement strand
TTCCAAGCAACCGTATCGGCCATCTTGAGTTCAGCAGGACCTGGGATACTGATGTCCATGTGACCTCCTTCCTTCGCATGGTCTGCGAGTTTGTGGAACGAGTGCGCTGCATGAATGAGCGCTTTCGATGGAATACATCCACGAATCAGACAGGTTCCTCCAGCTCGTTGGCCTTCAACAATGACGGTATCCATGCCGAGTTGACCAGCACGAATGGCTGCAACATATCCTCCTGGACCTGCACCAATGACCAAAACTTTGCAATTGCGTGTTTTCATCAAAACACCTCACATGAAGATGGTTGCTGGGTGCTCCAGCATCGACTTCAGCAGTTGAACGAGACTTGCTCCGTCATGGCCGTCCACAACACGGTGGTCCCATGAGGAGGAGAGGTTCATGATTCGACGAACTTCAACCCGTCCATCGATGACGACAGCACGATCTTTAGCGTTGTGAACACCAAGGATTCCAACTTCTGGCTTGTTGATGATCGGTGTTGCTCCTAGACCACCCATTCGACCAAGACTGGTGATGGTGAACGTCGAACCACTGAGTTCGTCAACGCCTGCCTTACCTTCTCGTGTTGCTTGTGTCACACGACCCATTTCAGCCGCAGCGGACCAAATGTCCATTGCTTCAACATGCTTGACAACTGGGACGTAGAGTCCACGGTCGGTCTGTGTTGCAATTCCCAAGTGAATGGCTTCGTGTCGAGTGACGACACCTGCATCGTCATCAAACAGTGCGTTGCACTCTGGTCGTTGTCCAAGTCCCTTGACGAGAGCGAGCATGATGAACGGAAGGTAGGTGAGTTTTGGTGCACCTTCAGGTCGAGTTGCATTGAGGTGTTGTCGTAGCGATTCAAGTTCGGTGACATCGACTTCTTCGAAGTAGGAGAAGTGAGGAATCGTGCTGTACGATGCCATCATCGAATCAGCAATCTTTCTTCGCAATCCGATGACCTTGATCTCCTCGGTTCCAGTCTTGGCTACCTTCGCAGAACTGCCCATTGGCATACTTGAGGATGCACGTGATGCACCTCCACTGAGGTGGACATCAAGGTCAGCATGCGTGATTCGGCCAGCAGGACCGGATCCTGCAACATGATACAAATCGACGCCAGCATCGCGAGCTCGTTGTCGAACAGCAGGAGCAGCGAGTGGTTTGGTTCCTGGTGCACGCTCAACAACTGGTCCTGCAGTGGCAACTGGTGCTGGCGCAGGGGTTGGTTCAGGCGCTGGAGCAGGTGCAGGTTCAGGCTCTGCAACTGGTTCAGATTTTTCTTCGACAGCAGGTGCTTCAGGTTCAGGTTCGCTTGCCGATGCATTTCCGTCGCCATCGACCTCGAATTCGATGCAGACGACACCAACAGGTAGGATGTCACCTGCTTCACCGATGATTTTTGTGACTGTTCCGTCGCATGGTGCTGGGATTTCGACCGTTGCCTTATCTGTCATGACCGAGAGAATTGGATCGTCTTCCTTGACGGTATCACCAACGGCGACCATCCACTCGACGACTTCACCTTCGACAACGCCTTCTCCGATATCTGGTAGTTTGAATGCAAATGTTCCCATGTTTATTCCTCCTGTGTTTTCTTAATGGCTTCAGCAATACGCTGAGGACTTGGCAAATAATCCCATTCCGTTGTGTGCGGGAATGGCGTGTCCCAACCGGTGACACGTTGAATCGGAGCTTCGAGGTGGTAGAAGCATCGTTCTTGGACCGATGCACTCATTTCAGCACCAAATCCGCTTGTCTTTGGTGCTTCGTGAACGATCACGCAACGTCCTGTTTTCTTCACGGAGTTGACCACAGTATCTCGATCCCAAGGGACGAGGGTCTGAAGGTCGATCAATTCACAGTCAATTCCCAATTCCTTGATGGCTTGTTCTGCAACGTGTACCATGGTTCCGTATGCGATGACCGTGCATGCGGAACCTTCACGGACAATTCGTGCTTGTTCAAGTGGAACAAGGTAGTGATCCTCAGGAACATCAGCATCAGGGTGCCCATTCCATGTCGGTACGTTATGCGGGTCACCGTAGAATGGTCCACGGTAGCATCGCTTCGGTTCAAAGAAGATGACCGGGTCGTTGCATTCAATCGATGCAAGCAACAGCCCCTTTGCATTGTAAGGTGTTGAACAGTAGACGACCTTCAGTCCAGGCGTATGTGTAAATTGTGCCTCCGGTGATTGTGAGTGATGGTGGCCACCCTTGATGCCTCCACCAGCAGGTGTTCGGAACGTAACAGGAGATGAGAATTCTCCACCCGAGCGATGGCGAAGTTTTGCAATTTCGTTGACGATTTGGTCGTAAGCTGGGAAGATGTAATCTGCGAATTGAATCTCTGCAACCGGTCGAAGTCCATTGAGGCCCATGCCCATGGCGATGGCAGCGATACCACCCTCAGCGAGAGGTGAATCAAAGACACGGTGCGGTCCGTATTCTTTCTGAAGACCTTCAGTCACTCGGAAAACGCCACCAAAGTAGCCAACGTCTTCTCCAAAGATGACGACATTTGGATCGTCTTTGAGCGAAATAGAGAGTGCTGAGTTGAGCGATTTAATCATGTTCATGTCAGGCATGATATCACTTCCCTAACTCCTCTCGCTGTTCTTGGATGTGCCAAGGAACGGTCTCGTAGACTTCTGTGAAAATGGTTGAAGCCGGTGGATACGGGCCAGATGCAAGGTCACCAAATTCGCATGCTTCTTTGTATGCAGCCATGACTTCGTCATCTATCTTTTGTGCAAGAGCTTCATGCTTCTCTTCGTCCCATTCTCCAATGAGAACGAGATGGTCTTTGAGTCTCTGAATTGGATCGCCACCCGGCCAACACGCAGCC
>JAAXIR010000275.1 GCA_012270265.1 Candidatus Poseidoniales archaeon | reverse complement strand
CTCCTGCTGACATTTACGCTGAAACACCACTCGATGCAAATGGACGGACGGATC
Organism: Candidatus Poseidoniales archaeon; assembly: GCA_012270265.1. Classification (GTDB taxonomy): domain Archaea; phylum Thermoplasmatota; class Poseidoniia; order Poseidoniales; family Poseidoniaceae; genus MGIIa-L2. The sequence continues at coordinate 2,800 of JAAXIR010000275.1, read as the reverse complement.
GAGAATACAAACAACGGTGGCCAGCGGAACAATTGCTCGTCCTTCCTGAATCCAAGTGGCCAATCGATATTGACTCGCTCCAACATTGGGCGAATCAACGTGTCCGCTCTCATCTTGCCGTTTGTTTAGAGAACATGCGTGTCGAGTGGTTCAAACACGATCGAAAAGCAGGTGATTGGGACGAGGATGTCGATGTCGAACGATGTACTAAAATGGCGTTGAATGGAATCAAGATGCATATGTCCGAAGTGAAGGCCTGTCTTGAATCTGTATCCGATGAAGAGCTCAATTCCTGGCGAAAGGGAAGCCGTGATTATTGGCCTGCACCCGATGGACGAAGTTATGCAATGGATGGGCACCCACTTGCTCAAACAGGCTCAATTTCCTTGATTGAAGCATGGGAGATTGCTCGGCCGTGGTTCGTTGATCCAGATGCCAAACCCTTCATGATGAATGCAGTTCATCCTGAACACTGGTTTCAAGGCGAATACGACCTCGTATATCGCTGGGGAGGACAGAACAAAATCGTCGATATCAAAGCATCACTTGGAAATTCAGATCGCTCTGGCGATTATGTTGAACAGATGCGCATGTATGCCTACCTGTGGTGGAGCACGCACGACAAACAACGCACTGATGCTCTCGAAATCTGGTACCTTGCTGCTGATGCTATCAAGACCATCGGTGTTCCATCTGATCAAGAGTTGGAAACCATCGGAGAAGAATTGAAGGCGTTGTGGTCTGAGTTACGTGAAGAAACACCATCCATTGAGCGATGCCCTCCAGAACCTGCCCCTATGCGTTCGTTTGGACCGGGCGGTGTTCCATCCGAGGAGACCCCTGATTTGACACGTTGTCAGCGTTGCGATTGGTCGCATGTCTGTCCAACTGGAGGATTTGAGAAGGAACATCCAAATGGTGGTATGTACCACTTGCCCGGCATGGTTGCAGAAACAGAAAGCACTCCATTGAACGACATCAAAACACGGCACACTGTGACAGGACGTGTTCATGCTGTCATTCGTGGCAATCAACCCCGAATCACCATTGCAGAGGGTAATTCAGCCTTTGCTGACGTGCAAATCAAAGCCTCTGTACATACAGATGGAGGTCCAACAATGCCTGAAGATTTGAAAAAAGGAGAACTTGTTTGCATTGAAAACGCCTTTTTCCAAATCAATTACAAAGGTGCACTCATCCTCAAGGTCGATCCATTCGCTCGTGTTGTTCGATTGCAAGAAGGAGATGATGAGATTTCACTTCACACGCCTCGAGCAAGATGGAACGTCGCAGGAACTGTTGTCTATAGAACAGAAAAGAGAGGACGTTCAGCTCGTGGCGATTGGTGTCGCCAAGGACTAATGCTGATGGATGAATCAGGCTCATTGAAGATTGAAGGTTGGCAAGCAGACTGGGGTCCGCAATACGAAATGCTCGAGCCAGGGAATCGCGTTGTAATCACGAACATTGGCATCGATGGGTGGGCTGCCCTCGATCGAGGAGAAATGTACCGAGCATCACGTCTCCACATACTCCACGATTAACCGCCGGATGATACTGTGGTGACAAGAAGTTTGACGTCAGCATTCAAGATTGTGCTGTGTGGCAAAATTCGGTCCTCAAAACTGACAACAACAGTGGATGGAAGGATTCCTGCTGCTTCGAGCGTCTGACGGATGGACAATCCTTCATCCACCTCAACCGTACAGTTGTGATCTCGTCCATGGAAGGTGACGTGCATGAAGTACCCTGTGAAGCATCACGCTTATGACGGTGGCGCACAGGCAGCAAACAAGCCGAGATCGCATAGCCCGGTATTGCGGTGGATTCGAAATCCACTGTCCCTTGGACGCGGGGGTTCAAATCCCTCTCTCGGCGCTCAAATGTAGAACGCATCTGGTTCTTCCATAAGTTCCCGAACATGATCCGTATTGGCATTTGGAGCCAATTCGTTCAGTTTTGCAAGCAAAGCAGATGTGGCATCTTCAGGAAGTCGAACATCAAGATTCCAACCATCTGAAAGGAATTTCAGGAGACGAATGGAAGCATGAACGTCTCCACTTGCTCCAACCGTCGTAGCCATGGCGCAAACCGAGGACAAGCCAAACATCGGCGCAAGCGATGCCATGAGAGCAGACATACCAATTGCACCACCAGAAGGTTGGTCCCGTCGAACATCAACACCACGCTCTTCCAAGTCCACTCGATGAGGTGAAGACGTTGCAACCGCAAAGGCTTCTTTGACATCAGGAGCGGACATCAAGCCAGCTAGAACGATGATTTCTTTGACGCCCGAATCCGATAGGTGTTTCAGCAGTTCGGTTGTAAAGTCGTACTGTTGGAACGATTCACTCGGTTGACCTCGTCCAGTGATGGTAAGAATTGAACCCACTCCTTCGAGATCAATACGTTTGACAAGAAGATGGGGCGGTGCAAGCAAACCATCCTCATCGAGTCGAGCAAGTGGGGTGAGACCTGGATGAATGAAGCGTGCAATTGGTGTTGCTTCATTGGCCTCATTCAGCAATTCAACAGCATTCTTTCCAACATCTCCAACACCTGGTAAAGCAAAAAGAACAAGCTCTGCACTCTCAAATCCAGTCTCATCCAATACATCGACCAAGAGTGTCATGAATCTCCTACCCTCGCATTGAAGGGTATAATGTTTGAGAACAAACGAAGCCAAAGAGGTTCATTCTTCTTCTTGTTGGCCAGCACCACTTCGCATTTCTTCCAGCGAAGGAAGTGTAGGGATGGTTTGTGACCAATCAGGAGATTCAACGTTGTTGAGTTGCCTTCG
>JAAXIR010000227.1 GCA_012270265.1 Candidatus Poseidoniales archaeon | reverse complement strand
GAGGTTCAGCGTCTTGGAAACCAATTCACTGGTCGCTCTGCCATGGGCATGATCGAGATTGTTCACCCGATTGGCTACGTTATCGAATCCTACAATTGGACGACGGCTGAACTTGTCGGTCAGCAAAAAGGCGAAGGCAGTTACGCATGGACACCGATGATTGCGCACTCCATTCTCAACACGACAACCAACGACTTGAGTGGAGGTCTCATCATTCGAGCCAGCGTGCTTTACTCAGGAGACGATTTGAACGACAACGATGTCCTCGAGCAGGCCGTACCAGTCGCCATCATGAAGGATAAATTCGATGGTACGACACTCGCAGTCGAAACTCCAACCTTTATTTCAGGCCGATACCCTTCCAGCGGTGGTGACGCGACTGGTGGAGGAAGTTGGCAAACCGATACAGGAGGGCCTGAAGGAACAGACCACTGGCGACATTCCAACCCTGGCGCAGACTATCCATCCGGTGCCCACGACCGTCTTGTTCACATGTTCTTCCCTGCTGGTGGACAATGCGGCGCACTTGGACAACTCGATCCTGGAATGTCGCAGACCTACCAAACCTACATCTGCCGTAAGACGTTCTTTGCTGGTGAATACATCTCAACACAATTCTACGCTCAAACATGGGGCTCGCTCGCTGCAGGTGACAACGTCGCTTTCGAGTTGTGGCGAGGCTCTGGAAATTACAACAACAAGATGGAATCGCTGACATGGAACTTCACGAACGCTGCGCCAAGTCCAGCTCCGGGTCAATGGACCAACGTTTCATGGGATCCTCAAGTCGACTGGGCTCAAATTCCAGGCCTTTCCAACCCTGATCTCTTCCTTGGCGGTAACTCGTATTCAATTGGTCTGTTGTTCAACTCGGATAACAGCGGTGCCTCTGAAGGCATGCACGTTGACGACTTCATCCAATTCGGAATCTCCAAGGTTGCAGACTTCGAACTTGACATCGATTGCGACAATCCAGAAGCGGGTTACTCGTCACCTCCTTCTAACACCGTTTCTCTTCACTGTATGGTGACCAACAACGGGTACTCCAGTGCGACCATTTCCGTCTACTCCAACGTCACCAACTTGACTTGGATGGATCCAGCATTCCCTTCAATTCGAATTGAAACAACGAACCCGAACGACTTCTTTTCACCGGTCATCATCCAAGGACTTGGTGCAGGTGAAACTACAGACGTTTACGTCAACATCAGCATCCCTGCAGGTGCAGACGTTCAACAACAAACATGGCAGGTGTGGTTCAGAGACAGTGGCGGCACCAACTCTGGCGAGAAAGGTCGCGTGTCGATGAATCTCGCTGTTACAGAGCAGTTTGGTGTTTCTTTGACCTCACAAACACCGCTTCTTGCAGATACATTGCTACCAGGTGAATCAGGTCTCATCCCAGTGCGTCTCCAGAACATCGGTAACCGTGATGCCTCGTACAACCTTGTAACAACGTTCTCCGATGATGGATGGAGCGCCGTTGTTGAGGATGAAACAGGCGTGCCGGTCCCTAATCCAATCATCCTCGGTAAAGCAGAGGTCATCAACTTGAAGCTCAATGTCACAGCAAACAACCTTGCAACACCTGGTGTCGTTTCCTTTAATTTGCGAGCCACCTGTCCTTCGTGTGGAACATCGTTGTTCGGGGCAGATATCCTTGGACGAAACATCGAGGTTCCGATTTTGCGACAAGCAAGTATTTCCGCTGATGAGAACACCTTCTCGAGCGCTGCAGATGGTGTCACTGAAACGGTTTACATGACACTGCTCAACCTCGGTAACGACGATGAGCAATACGCGCTCTCACTCGGCGGACCGCACCAGTACCTCCTCGGCGCAGAACTTGCAGGCGAAACTACCGCTATCCTCGATGCATGGGATGGAGAGACAACGCTCATTCTGACCCTCCCAATGCCGGTGGGATTGTCCCCTGCTCCATACTACGTCGATGTCATCGCAACCAACGTGGATGATGCCTCCGTTTCCGTTACGTACAGAATCAATGTCGAGATTCTGGATACTGCAGCTGTTATTGTCATGGATGAATCCTCCGACCAATCGTTCTTGCCTGGTTCAATGGATACAACTGACCGCACGTTCAACATCACCAATTACGGTAACAGCGATGATCGGTTTACCATTACGCTTGATGTCCCGGATGGCATGGTCGCAGCGCTCATCGATCCAGTTCCAATTGGTGATGTTGCGACAACACCGATCATTCCTTCTGGTGAATCTTGGGATGCTCGAGTACGATTCCGATTCCTTGCTGATGCAGACGGTTCTCGAACACTCGGCTTGACCGCTACCTCCGTCAACGACCCAAGCATTTCTGACACTGGAGAGGCAACGTATCTTGTCGGCCGTCAAGGAACCATTGACTTGACACCACCTGCACCGATTTCCATCGAAGAAGCAGACCTCATTTACGTCATGGACATCGAGGTCAAGAACAAACTCAACCCACTGGTCTACCCTTCACAAACCATTTCAATGGACAAGGTTGATGGCGATTGGTCGAGTTATCTCAGTGTCCGAATCGACAGCGATGACCGTCAGTTCGCACTTGAGTCAGACATGTCTCGAACAGTCACGGTTGAGGTCCAGGTCAGCGAAGCGACCCTGATCAACCTACCTTCCGATACGCTCACCGTGAACTTCACAATTTATGCTACGTCGTTGACCGTGGCAGACTCCCCGACTGCGAAACTCACCGTTGTCCTGCAAAAGCAGACCCCGACCGCAGGTGAGGGAGATGGTGCATCTTCCGAAGATGATGGTGAATTGGTCAAGAACATCGTTCTCTGGTCTGGATTCCTGATTGTTGTTGGCGTCCTTGGATTCATCACGTTCAAGATTCTTACCACCATAGAGAAGGAAGACGATCTCGACGATTGGGACGATATGTACCAAGATTCCTTGACAGCGACCTACGGAGCGGTCGCAGCTGCACCTACCGTTCCAACAGCTGCACCCCCAAGTCCTGAGCCGGTCGCAGTTCCAGAAGCTGCACCGCCTGCACCTGTTTCTGCAGGCCCTCCTCTCCCACCTGGTGGACTCCCGGATGGTTGGACAATGGAGCAATGGGAGCATTACGGTCAACAATATCTTGACGGACAGTTGTAAACTGCTCAGTCGTAGGGTTCAAGACCCACAGCAACTCGCCCCCAACAGAAGGTGAACAACATGTATGGTAACGGACAGGCACCAATCTTCATTCTCAAAGAAGGAACACAACGCACACGAGGCCGTAGTGCACAATCAAACAACATCGCTGCTGCAAAGGCAGTTGCAGACTCCGTTCGGTCCACGTTGGGTCCAAAAGGCATGGACAAAATGCTTGTTGATTCGATGGGCGACGTGGTCATTACGAACGATGGTGCAAACATCCTCAAGGAAATGGACCTCGAACATCCAGCAGCCAAGATGATAATCGAAGTTGCCAAAACCCAAGAGCAACACTGCTACGATGGAACAACCTCTGCAGTCGTCCTTTCTGGTGAGCTTCTCAAGCGCTCGGAAGACCTGATCGAACAGAATGTCCATCCTACCGTCATCTGTGAAGGATTCCGTTTGGCTGCTGAAAAGGCCATCTCGTTGCTTGAGAGTCATGGAATTTCGACAGAAGGAAACGACGAGGTTCTCCTTGAGGTCGCAAAGACCTCGCTCACAGGAAAATCAGCTGGAGCCGTCAAGGCCTTCATGGCCGATATCTGTGTTCGTGCAGTGAATGCTGTTGGCGTCATTGATGAAGGTGAGCGCTTGGTCGATTTGAGCGATATCAAAGTTGAGAAGCGACAAGGTGGCTCCATCAAAGATTCATCCCTTATCGATGGAATTCTCCTCGACAAGGAACGTGTTCATGCAGGTATGCCACGCAGCATCAACGATGCCAAGATTGCGCTTGTGAACTCCGCTGTCGAAGTCAAGAAGACCGAAGTCGACGCAAAGATTCAGATCACCGATCCAAACCAACTCGCATCGTTCCTTGCAGAAGAAGAGAACTACATTCGAGGTTTGGTCGACAAAATCACCGCATCCGGTGCAAACGTGCTTGTATGTCAGAAAGGAATCGATGAGCTTGCGCAGCATTACCTCAGCAAGGCTGGGGTCTTCGCCATACGCCGTGCTAAGAAATCGGACATGGAAGCCCTCTCCAAGGCAACTGGTGGACGTATTGTTACGAACATGGACGACCTTTCAGCGGACGACCTCGGACAAGCTGCCCGTGTCGAAGAGCGAAAGATTGGAGAAAGCGACATGACGTTCATCACAGGATGTCCTGAGGCAAAGTCTGTTTCCGTCCTCCTTCGAGGTGGAACAGAACACGTCGTCGATGAAATCCGACGTGCATTCGATGATGCTGTTGGTGTCGTTTCGGTTGCTTGGGAAGATGGTGCAGTCCTTACTGGCGGTGGCAGTGTTCTCGCTGCACTGAGTCGTGATCTCCGGACGTACGCTGAATCCATCGGCGGACGTGAGCAAATGGCCATCGAAGCCTTCGCATCTGCTCTTGAAATCATTCCACGTACCCTCGCTGAGAACGCTGGGCTTGACCCTGTCACGACCATCATCGCTCTGCGCAAAGCCCACGCTGATGGTGCATCGCATGCTGGAATCAACGTTTACGAAGGCGGTGTTGTTGACATGCAAGCGGCAAACGTCCTGGAACCACTACGAGTTGTTGAACAAGCAATCCAGTCTGCTACAGAAACGGCCATCATGATTCTACGAATTGACGATGTCATCTCCTCCAAGGGCGTCAGCATGGCCGATGGATTTGGTGGCGAAGACGACTTCCATATGTGATGAGTCGCTCAAAAAACATAACAAAACGGGCCACGGTTACGTGGCAAGGTTGAAAGGCCGATGTTCGGTGGCAAAATTGTCCGCGAAGCGGACGCTTTGGAGGTCATGAAATGACAGTCGTTGCAAAGGTTTGGATTGACGAAGATTGTATCACCTGTGATGCATGTCAAGACATCGCACCAGAAGTGTTCGAAGTGACAGATGAAACATCACAGATCCTTGCTGCAGTTCGCCTTGATGGAGCCTTTGACCGAAACGAAGGCAAGAGTCCACTCACTGGTGATCTCGGGGCACAATACGCTGACATCATCCTCGAAGCTGCTGAGGCATGTCCGGTCGAAGTCATCAAGTTCGAACTCGTTGCTGATGGTGCTGAAACCGAGGATGTTGCGGAAGCACCAGCCGCTGAAGCCGCGGTTGAGGCCGCTCCTGCAGCCGTCGCAGTCGGTGGCGCTGCATCTGAGGAACTTACTGCACTGATGGGCGGAGACCGCTCACTGACCATCCTCTTTGGTTCACAAACAGGCAACGCTGCTGGGCTTGCTGAGAAAACGGCAAAGATGGCTTCCAACTATGGTCTCGAAGCAAGCGTCGTCGACATGGATGGCTACGACAAATCCAATCTCGCCAACATCAAGCGCCTCCTCGTCATTACCTCAACATGGGGTGAGGGAGAAATGCCAGACAATGCTGAGGCATTGTGGCAATCAGTTCAATCCGATGCTCCTGCACTCGCATCTATGCATTACTCCGTTTGTGCCATTGGAGACACATCCTACGATGAGTTCTGTAAGGCAGGTCTTGATTGGGATGGAAAACTCGCAGGTCTTGGTGCAACAAGTGTGCAAGAAATCAAACTCTGCGATGTGGACTTTGAGCCACCGTGGGCCGAGTGGGTGCAAGAAGCACTTCCTCGCATCGCCTGTGTTGACGATTCAGGAACGCTCCAAGTTGAACTCATTGAGGAAATGATCGCTTACGGAACCTCTGATGACGACGATGTCATCGAAGGTGACTTCGCTCCTGGAATCATCGATGCAACTGAAATTCAAGTAGAACTCGAATTGTTCCGCTACTGCCCTGCTCAAGGAGAGCGAGGTTGGGACGTAATCGCTACTGCAGTTCCAGCATCAGCATCGCTCGAGGACTTGTTTACAACCTTCCAGCGAGACGTTGACGGGAGTTTCGCCTTCCGCCGCGGTGTTGTCGGTGGAGCAGCAACAACAGGTGTTCGTGCGAACGGACGTGTCGTTCTCTCAGACGTTGCTCGTGTAGGCGATCTTGTCTCCAACGGCAAACTGAAGATCGAGCCTCTGCCAGGTTACCCGGTCATCCGTGACCTGATTGTCGATACTCGAAAGTTCGAAGAAAACCGAAGTAAAGCAAACCCATGGATGCAAGCCGATCCTCGCGAAGGAGAGCGCTTGCTCAGTGGACAAGCCGTTGGTGTCCTTGCCTCTGAGACGGCATTAGCTCTTCACCAGATGAACGCTGTATCAAGCCACATGCTCGTTCATGGCATGTCCGACACGGTCGATTTCGACTCGGAATACGAAGGCCCCGGTATTCACCTTCAGCGATGGGTCCGCATCAACGATCCACGAACCTCAGAAAAGCACCGTGCTCAATTGATGGCATCGCTTCAAGGAAAGGGCGGTATTTGGAGTGAAGCAGACTCTGCTTCCATTGCTCGACATGGTGCTACTGGTGCTATGCTCTCAAACACGCTCAACGATGCCCGAAGTCGTTTGCTTACCGAGTACAAGAACGCAGGCCGCCATGGACGACTCGTCAAGTGGTACGGTCGCTCGGTTAAGTGGTCTGGAAAACTCAACGAAACGACGCTCTATCGACAAGTTCTCGGTCCATTGGGTCTCGTCTCCAACGTCTTCTCTGGTGTGTCCGCACGTATGATGCTCGGATTCACACGAACCGGCGGGCCTCCTATTCGAAGTCTCCAAGCTCTTCTCCTTCCACCAGCAGGTGTAGGTAAGATTCCGAACATGTTCAATGGCAAGGTAGAGGGACATCACGAAGTCGTGAGTCTGTTCAACGAACTTGATCAGCGATTTTGAGGTGTTTTGATGAAGGTAGCCTACTATCCCGGAAATGTTGCAAGAGGCGCAATGATGGAGGTTGAGGATTGCATTCAACCTCTTTGCAAAACCTTGGGAATCGATTTGATTGAACTTCCAAAAGCAACGTCGGATGGTGGTAACATCATCCGTCAGGCCTCACCACGTCTTCAACACGCACTCGCAGCAAGGAACCTTGCTCTTGCTGAAGAAAAGGGACTTGACATTATGACCTCCTGTGCAACATCGCACAGCATTCACTGCGATACGGCTGCAACCATGGAAGCCAACCCAGTGATGGCATCACAACTGAACAATCTCATTGCACGTACTTCGAAGATTGAGTATGCTGGTGAATCCAAGTCTCGCCATCTCCTTCACCTGCTTGTCGAAGAAATCGGCCTTGAGAAGGTCAAAGCTGCCGTCTTGAATCCTCTCAACATGAAGGTCGCTGCCTATTACGGTCCATACATGCAACGAGAAGGCTTCTGTGGAGACGACGACCCGTTTGACCCACACTATCTCGAGGACCTCATCACGGCTCTTGGTGGTACGCCAGTAGCGTACGAAGCACGATGCCAAAGCGTTGGATCGCCAAGCCTCCTCACCAACGAGAAAACTGCACTCCGCATGACCGCATCGGTCCTCTCTGAAGCAAAAGCAAACGGTGCACAATTGGTTGTTAGCGCATGCACCATCTCGCATGCAAACCTCGACTCTTACCAGGTCAAAGCAGGCAAGGTTACTGGAAAGGATACCTCCGTTCCTGTGATTCACCTCGCAGAACTGGTTGCCTTTGCTCTAGGCCACTTCCCAGATCGACTCGCACAATTGCGAACTCGAGCCATGATCATTGGCGGTTGATGTCTCGACCATCAAGAACTGGATTCCACGGATCGTTGGAATCTTCTTCAAAATCGAAGAGACTTTTCTGAGAACGAGAACGCGTATGCAGTGTCGGTGTACTGCTGGGTTTTACTTCCTCGTTTTTCTCCATTCTTGCCTCCGAATCGTTCTGTGAATCCTTTTCTATAGATTTTAAACGAACCTTTTCTTGTTCCAAAAACTCAAGCGCAGGTTGGTTTGTTTCTCCTTCAACAATGTTGAATTCGAGCAGTTTCCCTTCTTTGCGGATCTTGTACGAACCAAGTGGTGTTTCAAGGCGCATTCGTCCGAGGACACTGTGCATACGTTTCTCTCGATTTCTTGAAGCGTGGAGAACATGTACATCTCGCGTATCGTTTGCAACGAGAACGTGAACCGATCCACTTCGTTCCCGAGCTGTTCGACCACGACGCTGAATGGTTCGTATCGCACTGGAAACTGGTTCGTAAAACAGCACCATTGAAGCGGAGGGAACATCCAATCCCTCCTCGCCAACAGAGGTTGCAACAAGCACATTCATGTCGCCATTGCGGAAGCGTTCAAGTTGTTCCAACTGCTGTTTCTGAGACATTCCTTCACGCTTGCCTCGCTTGCTCTGACCAATGAAGCGATCGACGATAGCATTCGGAATTTGATTCAAATCATCAACCAAATGGTCGACGGTATCCCTGTACTCACTAAAGATAAGAATGCGTTCATCAGGATGCTTTTCGAGATGTTCTTGAACAAGTTGACGGACATATGCAGGCTTTGGATGACACTCCTCCATACCTTGAACCGCCTGTCGGAAGTTGTGAACCACTTGCTTCTTCAGAAATCGACTGGTTGAACGTTCACCTTCTCGTAGTTGCTCATCTGCTCGTTCAAGATAGGAGCGTGCCGATCTCAATCCTTGAGTTTTCAATAAATCAAGAAGCATATGCATTCTTCGGACATCAGAAATTCGTCGTGCTGCGTCATACCCTCTCGGATCTCTACGTGAAATAGCAATGCTCGCCCTCTGAGCAGCTTCTTCAATCAGTCCTGCAGTAAGATGGCCAGTCGGGGCGAGGAAACCTTGTCGTTTCAAAGCGTCTGTCTCTTCGAATTGATGCGCTTCAAGTGGCTCCAACAAGGCTAGCGTTTTGGCATCGAGCATGACCCGTATGGTTGCAATGTTCATGTCCACAGCGTAGGGCTTGAGTAGGTCATCTTCCCGCTTTGCAACAAAAATCCGATTGACGTTCAGACGGCCCCACAATTGTCGTATCGAATTCTGCGTTGAACCAGGACTTGCTGTAGCTGCCACGAGCCAAGGCTCAGAAGCCTGAGATTGGTAGCGATCAGCAACTTGTGCAGTTGCATGATTGCCTTTTGCATGGTGCGCTTCATCAATGATGAGAAGGCCAACATTCTTGAGATGAATCAGGCCTGAATCGACATCATTCCGTATCACTTGAGGTGTTGCAATGATGATGGTCCCTTCGTACCAGATATCCCCGCGTTTCGCAGGACGGTCGCTCCCTGTGTATGTGCGGACTAGCTCCGAATCGATCCGTATTCGTTCGAGAATCATCCGGCGTTGCTGCTCAACCAATCCAACGGTTGGTGCTGTGATGACGATTTTTTCGATACCAGAGTCCAAAGCATCCGCTATGCAGTTCCATTGAACCGCTGTTTTTCCGAATCCAGTCGGCATCACCAACAACGTCGAACATCGAATGCATGCTTGCGTTGCAGCGATTTGATAGCCTCTCGCCTCGATGCCATCCCGCAAGAATGGATGGCTCAAGACAGGCATGATTTGATGAAAAAGTCGAGGGTTCAAAAGGATGATGTGCGAGGGTAGAAACGAGCCGACGTCGTTGGTTTTCAGGCACTTCAAACACCGAACTACTCATATAGGGGTGGAAAGTCGGAAGGTTGCTCTAAGGGTGAGCAGCCAGACACGTTGGGCAATCCGAATGGAACCCGCTGGCACCGTTTCCCGCTCGTGGAAATGGCGCTCTGTGTCACGGCTACTCCCGACCTGAGGAGCCCTCGCACGCTCTACGGAGCCTCTGTGTTGTAGAATAATGGAGGAGCCCAAAATGGCAAAAAGACACCACCCACGTCGAGGTAGCATGGCGTTTAGCCCGCGCAAGCGGGCCAACCGACCGTTTGGTCACGTCAAGTCATGGCCGACCAGCGACGCAAGCGAAGTACGAATGCAAGGATTTGCAGGATGGAAGGCTGGAATGACACACGTTCTAGCTCGAGACCTCAATCCACGATCAACCAGCGCCGGTCAGGAAATTCGAATTCCTGTCACCGTTGTCGAGGTACCAAAGATGCGTATCCTCGGTGTGCGTGGTTACAGAATGACACCATACGGCAAGCAAGCCGCTGGTGAGGTATGGGTTGACGCAGATACACTCACAGAATCCTTCCCAGAAATCTTCGAGCGGTTATCCAACCTCAAGAATCACGATGCAGACAAGCACTTCGAAAATCTCGGAAAGCAAGACCTTTGCGAAGTTCGCCTCATCGTCGCCACACAACCTTCCAACGTTACAGGTTCTCCATCCAAGGTTCCTGAAGTCATGGAAGTTGGACTCGATGGTGGCGCTGCAAGCGATCAACTCGCCTTTGCCCAAGAGCGACTCGGTGACGAAGTTTCCTTTACCGATGCATTCGAAGAAGGAGCAATGACCGATATCGTCGCTGTTACCAAAGGATACGGATGGCAAGGTGTTATCCGACGATTTGGTGGTAAGCTCCAATCACACAAGAACTCCAAGAAGCGCCGACAACACGGTAACATGGGTGACTTCGGTACTGGATACGTCCGAAAGACCATCCGACAAGGTGGTCAAACTGGATACCACCAGCGAACCGAGTTCAACAAGCGTGTTCTCCGTGTTGCAAACCCAGAAGAGCACTCGATTACACCTGCAGGTGGATTCCTCCACTATGGTGAAGTCAACTCCGATTACATCCTCATCAAGGGTAGCGTCCCAGGACCTGCCAAGCGGTTGATCCGATTCCGTGATGCAATCCGCTCCAATGAGGAACCACAACCATACGAAATCACCTACGTGAGTACACGTAGCAAGCAGGGGGCCTGAAGATGAAGGTAGCCGTCAAGAACATCAGCAACAACATCACACAAGATGAGATGGATGCAGGTCGCCTTCAGAGCGTTTTCGACATCACTGTCGAAGATGGATCCAAGGTCACCCTCCCAGAATCGTTCAGCCAATCCGTTCGTGTCGACCTCGTCCGAGATGCCGTCGCATCCAGCCGAGCCAACCGACGACAAGCCTACGGTTCCCGCCGACACGTCGGAAAGCGCCGACCTATGGCAGGTATGAAGCACTCCGTCGAATGGTGGGGTAAGGGCCGTGGTGTCTCTCGTATCATGCGACGAACTGGACAACGCCGTGCTGCACAAAACCCACACACATTGGGTGGTCGCCGTGCTCACGGACCGAAGGTCGAGAAGGACTGGTCCCGTAAGTTCAACGCCAAGCAACGACGCATGGCTCGTGACGCTGCACTGTCCGCAACCGTCGATATGGAATTGGTCACCGCTCGTGGTCACCAACTCGATGAGTCGGTCGAGCACCTTCCAATCGTTCTCGGTAACTACACAGAGACCGTCGATGGAAAGACAGAGGAATACAACATCGAGACCTTCAACCATGGCTCTGCCACTCGTAAGGTCCTCGCTATCTTCAACGAACTCGGACTTGGACACGATCTCTACCGTGCTCGCTCCAACCGCAAGATTCGTGCCGGTAAGGCAACCATGCGTGGCCGTGTTCACAAGACGCCAAAGTCCGTTCTTTTGGTGGTCAAGGAAAAGGCGGGCCTTGCACAAGCTGCTCGAAACCTTCCAGGTGTCGATGTCGTTGCTGCAAAGGATCTCAGCGCAGAAGACCTCGCCCCTGGTGGCGATGTCGGTCGCTTGACCGTCTTTACCAAGGACGCTGTGGAGGCTCTCAACTGAGGTGATATCATGAATGCATACGACGTTATCATCATGCCATGGTTGACTGAAAAGACCATGGAAGCACGTACCACACAGAACCGTCTCGAGTTTATTGTACGCCGAGCAGCTACAAAGAAGCAAATTGCTCGTGCAGTTGAAACCATTTTCGAAGTTGAAGTTGACTCCGTCAACGTACGCAACACCAAGCATGGAAAGCATGCAAGCGTTCGTTTGGCAGAGGGCTACGACGCAGAAGACGCTGCAATGCGTCTAGGAGCTCTATGAGGTGAGGAATTATGGGTAAGAGAATTCGTGCACAGCGCAAAGGATCATCGCCACGGTATCGTGTGTCAAGTCACCGATTCCCTGGTGCGAACAGAATGCCACGAGAAATGGATGTGGTTGGTGAAGTTACAGAATTGGTTCACTCACCTGTCCACACAGCCCCATTGGCTCGTGTGAAACTGCCAGACGGTGACACCACACTTGTTGTTGCAACAGAAGGTGTCGCAATCGGTAGCCAAATCGCCATTGGAGACAACGTCTCCCTGCGACCTGGAAACATTACACCACTTTCGGAAATCCCTGAAGGAACAGCCATCAACAACGTCGAACTTCGACCTGGTGACGGTGGCAAAGTTGCCCGTTCTGCAGGAAACTCCTGTGTCGTCGAAGCCAAGCTTGGCGACAAGGTCCGTATTCGAATGCCATCCGGTTCCCTCAAGGAACTTCCAGGCACCTGTCGAGCCACCATCGGTGTGCTTGCTGGTCACGGCCGTGACGAGATGCCTCTGCGAACTGCAGGGGCTGCTCACTACAAGGCCAAGGCTCGTGGTAAACTCTTCCCGCACGTTTCCGGTGTTGCCATGAACCCTGTTGACCACCCACACGGTGGTGGAAACCACCAGGCTGTCCACGGACCAAACTCAGTTGCTCGAAGCACCCCTCCAGGTGCTAAGGTTGGTTTGATTGCCCCACGCCGCACGGGACGAGGTCGCGGCAAGCGAGTATGAGGTGTTGATGTATGGGACGTAAAAAGAAGAAGTCATTCATGACCCCAAAGGCCAGTCGACGAAAGGCACGTAAGCGACTTTCGACCACGACGGCTCGACAGAAGAAGGAATTCACATACCGTGGATACGACATTGAGACCTTGGTCAACATGCCAATGTTCCCGGAAGAAGGATCTGACGAGTATCTCGCTCGCCTTCTCCCTGCTCGTGTTCGACGCTCCATCGTTCGTGGTCTCTCAGAACAAAACGAAAAGTTCCGTGACCGTGTTCAGCGAAGCAAGTCAAACACAATCCGTACACATCGACGTGATATGCCAATTCTCCCAGAATTCGTTGGAAAGACCATCGCAGTTCACAACGGCCAGAACTTTGTTGAGGTCGATGTCAAACCTGAGATGATTGGACACTACCTTGGTGAATTCGCAATCACACGACGTGGAGTTGCCCACAGTGGGCCGGGTGTTGGTGCTACCCGTTCATCGAAGCACGTACCATTGAAGTGAGGTGAAGATGATGAGCAACAAGCGAAACATGGACCGTCGAACAAAGCGTCGACAACTCCCACAACGTGGTTACACCCAACTCCTCCAAGGAAGCCGACTCGCAACAGCTCGTGCAGTCAACGTCGACATGCACGTCAAGCACTGTTTCGAAGTCGCTCGTGCCATCAAAGGCATGACCGCTGGTCGAGCAGTCGAGTACCTCAACGAGGTCCTCCTCATCGATTCAGACCGTGCAGACATTCGTCGAAAGGCGACCGCAGTCCCATACCGATTGGGTAGTGGAAACAAGCGACGAAAGCGATCAGGTCCTTCGATGGTTGGACACCGCAAGGGTAAGGTCGGACCAGGTCGATATCCAGTCAAGGCAAGCCGTGCCTTCATCAAGCTCATTCAGAGTGCTATGGAGAACGCTCGCCACCAATACGACGATGTCGAACCAGAAGATATGGAAATCACACACGTTGCCGCCCACCGTGGTCAAATCCGCCGAGGATGGATTCCACGTGCCCGTGGACGTGCAACACCTAGCAACCACTACCAGGTGAACCTCGAGATTTTCCTCGAAGACTTCACCGCAACCGACGATGAGTTGGAGGATGACTTCTGAGGTGAACGATCATGGCAGGAAAGAAGAGTACAATCAAAGCAATTGTTGACCGAAACGTCGAGCGTCACCTCGTCAAGGAATTCTTGATGAAGAACACAAAGCGCTCTGGCTTCGGTGGATTGGACATTAAGCGTACACCAAACGGTACCGAAGTGACCGTTCACGCTGTAAAGCCAGGTCTCGTCATTGGACGAAAGGGTAAGATCATCAAGGAACTTGAAGGTCGCCTCAAGAGCGAGTTTGACTTGTTTGACCCTCAACTGAAGGTTGAAGAAATCAAGCAGAAGGATTCCATCCTAAACGCTCAAGTCATGGCAGAGTGGATCGCATCTTCCCTCGAACGTGGATGGTACTACCGCCGTGCTGGAAACAGTGCAGCAGAGAACATCATGTCCGAAGGGGCTCGTGGTGTCATCGTCACGGTCGCTGGTAAACTCACAGGTTCCCGAAACCGAACGCAGAAGTTCATCATGGGCCACGTCAAGTACTGTGGTGAGACTGCACTCCAGCACATGGACAAGGGATACGCTGTTGCTGTTCGCAAACTCGGAACCATTGGTGTTACTGTCGAAATCATGCGCAAGGACGTTCGTTTGCCACACGAGATTTCCATCTTCTCCGATGAGGAGTTGAACATACTAGAAGCAGCAGGCAATGAAGGCGAAG
>JAAXIR010000274.1:2610-2900 GCA_012270265.1 Candidatus Poseidoniales archaeon | reverse complement strand
AAGACGTGCTTCAATTCCTGAATCTCTTCGCCTGCGAGTGGCAATGTTCCTCGACACATCTTGAATCCGTTGTGTGTCGGCATAGGAAGATGAGATGCAGTGACCATGACGCCACCATCGACAGGTAGTGTCCAACAAGCATGATAGACGCATCCGGTTGAAACGATGCCGAGATCGAGAACTCGAACACCTGAATCAACAAGTCCTAGAATCAAATTTAAAGAAAAACCATGACGTCATTAGCGAATTTCTAACCCAAAAACATAGAAATCTCATAAGAGAAATGTTGA
>JAAXIR010000274.1:0-2600 GCA_012270265.1 Candidatus Poseidoniales archaeon | reverse complement strand
ACACCTTGAATCAAATTTGATTCAGAACCCGGACATGATTCGCGAATGTCTCGTCCAACAGCATAGGAATCGCATTCGAGATAGGTAGCAAGTGCGCGTCCAAGTCGATATGCGAATTCATCGCTCAATTCATCGCCAGACAATCCACGAATGTCGTAGGCTTTGAAACACGAAACTGGCCATTCCGTCATATGTTCTGCTCATCCTCTTTGTTATCAAGGGTGCCTATCGTCGCACAGCCAATAGAATCAGTCCAGTGATTGTCAAGAGGAGGAGGTATTCGAGAAGAAATCCAGTCCACCATGCTGCGATTGTGAGTGCGAGCAATGTTGGAGCAGACATCCGTATGAGCGCAGGCCACGTAAGGAGTCCTTTGGGAGGCTCCTCAAGATACGGCGAACCCGGCATGGTTGTTCCTCAAGATGTAACGCCTTGAACAACGATTTCGACAAGAGCGCCTTTCGGCAATCCTCCTGCTTCAAACGCAGCTCGTGCTGGAGGCATATCCATGCCTGCGACCCATGCGCCATAGACTTCGTTCATTGTTCCGTAATCCTCGATGGTATCGAGAAGGACCTGCGCGAAGCAGATATCGTTCTTGGAAAGGCCTCCTGCCTCCAAGAGAGCGTCGATTTTTGCGAGGGCTCCTTCGGTCTGTGATTTGATATCGAGGTCTCCATCGATGGCAATTTGTCCAGACAGCCAGAAGTGCTGACCGTGACGTATTCCTGGCGTGTAAGGGGCATAAGTTACGATTCCATCGAGTGAGATTGCTTCTTTCATGAAGGTGCTAATCCTTGAATGCTCATGAACATTAACCACGAGCCACTGGACGTTGTATGCGCACCTGTTGGGTTTTGGACCATCCAGCACATGTGCGGTTGCTTGCTCCATTTATCAGAAGTGGAACAACATCGGATGTTTTGATTGCAACAGATCGAGTGGAAGTACGGCAACTGTTGGACTCTTCAGAGGGTATCTTACCGAAACGTCAACAACTCTGGGTTGAGCGTCCAATCGGTCCAAAACGAGCACGAGTGGCATGGAAGCGTATGCGAAGTGTACGTCGGCTTCTCAAAGAAGCTCAACGCTCTAGCGGACAATTCGATCGAATCATCGCTGTTGGAGCGCCGTTGGAATTGCGAGTTGCAAAGCGGTTGAAGATTCCAACGCGATGGTACATCTCGGATACCGAGGTGAATCATCTTGCGCACCGTCTTGCTGTGAATGCTGCAACCGATGTGATGGTTCCAACACATTGGAACACTTCTATCGACGGAGGCTGGCTTGAACGATTCACGAAGAAGGGAGCAAGAATCCATCGTTTGGACGGATTGCATGGGATGGTCCACCTTCGCCCTCAACTGCGTCCAAAACAAGTTGCGGTCATCCCGAAAATTGCCGTTCGTCGATTGCTTGGAGATGGTGTTCATGATGCAGGTGAGATTCTGTCCATTCCAGATTCACTGTTGGACGGAATCGATTCCACGCAAGCCGATGAGAGTCTCTACGCTGGAGATGCATGGGAGTTCACGTCGATGCTATCGATGCAAGATGGTGTCATTTCACAATCCGTCACCGTTGCCAGTGAGGCTGTCTTGATGGGTGTTCCAACACTCCTCGTCAGCGATGCGAAACGTGGATTCCTCGATCGATTGGAAGCGGATGGATATCCTCTGTTTCGATTGATGACAGGCGATAATGTCGAGGAAATCCACGCTCAATTTCTGGCAGGATTGCATTTGACCGATGCGCTTGAACTACCAGAATGGCCGAATACACGCCAGCAATTTGCTGAGTTCATTGGCTCTGAATTGATTGATTAAGCCAAGCCTCAACAATTTCACCATGATCGCCAGCAAGCACAAGCCTTCCTTCGAGAATCTCTGAAATGGGCCAGAAACGAGCGTCTTGTGCATCATCGCCTCCGACCGGATGACCAGTGGCTTGCACTTCGTAGACGATGCTGACGATGTGTTTCCTTGGATCACGAGCAGGATCACCCATCACCATCAGAAGTTGCGGGTTTGTTCCATCGAGCCCTGCTTCTTCTTTCAATTCGCGAAGGACGGCTTCTTCAGGTCGCTCACCTTGATCAACAAAACCACCAGGAAGGACCCATGAGCCTGCAGATGGAGGGAATTTCCGTTGAACAAGAAGTATGGAATCACCTTGACGAACGCATGCGTCCACAGCTAATGCTGGGTTGAGATAGCCTTGGCATTCATCGCATTGAGCCATATCATTCACCAAATCGTCGCTTTCGCATTTGATAGGTTTGAACTGCCTTGAGAAGGTCTTTCTTCTTGAACGAAGGCCAAAACACGTCAGTAAAGTACAGTTCAGAGTACGCCATTTGCCACAACAAGAAATTGCTAATTCGCTCCTCACCACTGGTCCGAATAACGAGGTCAGGGTCCGGCATGTCTGCTGTGTAAAGGTGCTCTGAAACCGTTTTTTCTGTGATCTGTTCGAGGGTTAAATCGCCAGATTTGTGAAGTTCAGCAATGTTTTGAATGGCATGAATCAGTTCTTCTCGAGCGCCATATGCGAGACATACAGTGAACACGAAATCGTTGTATTCAGCAGTTTCTGATTCG
>JAAXIR010000090.1 GCA_012270265.1 Candidatus Poseidoniales archaeon | reverse complement strand
TCGATTGAGTCGCTGTAACCATCTGCCTCGTAATCGCTGCAACCGAGGACTGACCCGAGCGTACTTGTTCCTGCATCCAAAGGACAGGCGTCAAACTCGTCAGCGAAACCATCGTTGTCGTCGTCTGTATCTTCAGTATCATCTTCACAGCCGTCCCCATCAACGTCGTTTTGATTGTTCGAGAAGAAACCAAGAGTGCTTTGTGGGCAGAGATCGACACTCGCCGTTGATGGTGTACATGCCCAAGAGCTGCTCAATTCGCTTGCATCGCAAACTCTGTCGTTGTCATCATCAACATCCTCTTGGATATCTTGGCATCCATCCGCATCGTAGTCCGTTGAGGTCGATGAGGTCCATCCCAAGTCACCTGTTGAGCAAAGGTCGGAGGCATCAACGACACCATCGTTGTCGTCGTCTGTATCTTCCGTCGCCTCTCGACAACCATCCCAATCATAATCGTTCAGCAGTGTTGCGGTCCAATCGAGTTGTCCCCGAATGCATTGATCGTCAATGTCGAGAATCGAGTCGTTATCATCGTCATCATCGCAGACGTCACCCATAGAATCGTTGTCAAAATTGGCTTGCAGTGGGTTTGCTATGTTGGGGCAGTTATCGACTCCATCACCAACACCGTCACCGTCTTCATCGGTATATGGATCGATGCGAACAACCTCATCCTGACCATTATCGACATAGTAGAGATGTCCATTTGGTCCAACTTCCAATCCCATGATGGACGTAGCAGTCGTTTGGATTTCATCGAGTTCAACAGCGCTCTTTCCATCTGAAGCCAGTTCGTAGGCGACAATCTTCCCATTGCCGTTCTCGGAGACGAAGAGTTGACCATCAGCTAAAGCGATGCCTGAAGGTAGGTTGAGGCCTGTCGCCAAAACACCCCACTCAACATCGGTGATTTCTGAGTACTCAGCCAGTGGCTCGAGTCGTGATGCATCGTCCATGATGTCGGTTGATGTGGTCGTCGTATCGTCCGTATTGACCCACAAGACGCGATTTGCACCAGCATCAGCGATGTACAGAATGCCGTTTGATTTGTCCATCACCATGTGTCCAGGAACGCCGTAGAAATGCGTTAGAACGACCTCAGAATAGCGACGAACGACCGCATCTGAGTGATCGTCCTCACCAGTATCATGGTCTTCTTTGAAGTCGTATCGAACCAATTCGCCATAGTAGCCATCGTTGTACCAGTAGACGTTGTCGTAATCATGAGCAATACCAACACCGAACGGTGATTCGTGATTCATATCAATGTGGCTACCAAGAAGTCCATTCCCATTGTTTTGGTTTTCAACAGCGAAGTGATTCAAAGACGATGGCCACAGTGTTGGACCCATGAAGTAATTCGCAGGTGCCTGTCCACAGTACGTGTTTCCTGTCTCTTGAGCTGAACCCCATTGCCAATCAAACTCGGGATGATATGCTCCGAACGAAATCGCACTTACTTCTTCCAGGAAGTGATTCCTGTGGGAATCGGCTCGATTCTGGGAGGTTTGATTGGCGAGCCCTGTGTTTTCGATGATGGAGATGCTATCCGTGGCACGGTTCGCAATCCACAGTTCGTTGGCTCGGCCAGGGTGGAATTCCAAGTCTCGAGGATCGTTGAGATAATCGGTTGAGTCTGCAATCACAACCTCGTTGAAGCCAACACCGAACTTTTCGACAATTTCTGCCTCGCCAGATTCCTCAGCCATAGAAAGATGCGTAGGGAGGGAAAAGAGGAGCAACAAGACTGTCAAAACAACGGTTTGTTTCCTCAGCATATCTATACCTCTAATTTCACACATATGATATGTTGCCAGAGCAGTGCGACACTACTTTGCCTTCCAAGCCTTGACGCTCTACTCGGACTCATCGACTGTTTCATCATGAAGGCTGAGGCGTAAAACGCATGCAGCGAGGGCTGCAGACAGGATAAACAGAACAGCACCTGTATACCCAGGAATACCGATACCTACCCGAATCACGACGGTTGAGAGAATGAATCCAGTGTTTCGAGCTAGTTGAGGGAAATCCGTGATGTGTTTGTAGGAGACCAGGAGAATAATGATGTCAGAAACGACAAGCCACGTAAAGAAATCTGAGAAGAACACCGTTCGGCTGAGACCTGTTTCACCATCAATCACACCCAAGGACCAGTTGGTGAAGGAGTACAATGCAACAAGAACGTAGACAAGAACCAAGCCACAAGCCAACATTTTCTTCTGTTGAACAAAGGTTTGAATTGAAGCATCCTCTTCTCGAAGGACCTTCGAATCTGACGTCTGAGCCCTGAAGTACAAGGCAGTACCAAATAAAACAACGAAGGCAACAGCTTCGACTGCAATGAAAGCCACATCAGCATCGATCGTAACGTTGTCTGCGCCTCCAAGATCGGCCAAATTCTTGAAGATGTCACGAACAACAAGAAGTGTCACAACCTCAAATTGCTTTCCTATTGAATTCGAAAACGATTCAGGAATCGCTCGTATCAATTCATACACTTCGTATGCAAGAATGATCGAGAACGGTGTGTACAACGCATCAAGATACGAATCAAACAGCGATTTCAAGTCATCCGATTCAATCAGTTTGAAATCGTACAAAACGCAGCACAGAAGGTGAAGAAGAAAGCCAACGATGGCGAAATTAATCGCCATTCTTCGCAAGAATGCATCGGGTGCCGAACCAAGCATTCGCGCATAGACTGTCGTCGCATTCACAATTTGAGAATCGCTGTGTCGTGTAAATAGGGTTGTTCTTAAGCATCAAAGGGTAGCGTTCCGACAAACCCACTGAATCCCCTTCCAACCTATCCGAATAGATTAGTTTGTTATTCAATACGACGCCTCATCAGTGTGTTATTTTTGTCAGGAGTGATCCCGGTTGTCTCCAAACCATTTTCTGA
>JAAXIR010000088.1 GCA_012270265.1 Candidatus Poseidoniales archaeon | reverse complement strand
CTGGTGATCCATCCTCACTTCGAGTTGCTTCCACAGCATTGGAATCCATCCCACGTTCGCACCAAGAGGAAGTTGATGCACTTGGAACTGCTTTCTCAAAAGAACATATTCCACAGCTCTCTGAAGCGATCATGAAATCCATCAAACCAGTCAACAATACGGCATTACCTCCACGATATCGTAAATCGATGGTTCGAGTTCTAGCGAAGCGCAGTCTTCGAGAAATTCTGGGTGATTGAGCATGAAATATGCTGCTTGTTTACTCATTTCATGTATCCTTGTCGCAATGTTGCCACTCGGTCATGCGCAATTTCCTGCCAACAATGAATGGGAATTTGGCTGGGATACGGATGTGGAACCAAGTTATGATTTGGAATTGGATGGAGACAAATGGGAGATTGAAGATACCCTGGTCTTCTATGTTGACAACCCAAGGCTCAATGACTTGAGCCTCACCATTACGGTCGAATTTGAGAACGATGTCGATGTTCTCGAAACATCGTACTCAGAATCAATCTCGGTAGGCTCCCAATCGAATGAAACCTTCTCGATTGAGCTGAGTACCTCAGATGCTGAAAAGGTGCGAAGTCATTCTCCAAGCGAGAAGATTGCCATGATTGTGACCGCTGAAGAGAGCGCTGCTGGTGGAGCTGGTTCGCCAAAGGAGATTGACGCGGATCTCAACGTACCTCGATATCACAAACTTCTCCCAGAAGTCTCCTTGGTTGCGAGCTCAGTTGATGCAGGAACGTGGATTGAAGAAACGCTCCTTCTCAACAACATGGGAAACACAGTCGATGCTGCCAGCAAGATTGAGGCGGACATTCGCAATTGCCCACTCCTTGAAATCGAAGGACTAGAAAGCGGCGAAAACACCCAGATTCAACCAACTGATGTCAATGGAAATCAACCCGCTGAAGTCTCGTTCCGCATCTCCCCTTCAACCGCTCATGCTTCCAAGACATGTGAAGTCACCATGATCGTGACCTCAGAAGGGAACGGTATGGAGCGCAGTGTCTCCTTTTCAATCGATGTTGATGCATCCGGTGGAAGTCAAAATTCGAACAACGGAGATACCGGTTCAAGTTCGTCCAATTCTGGTTCGGAATCTGACGGTTCTTCGGCCCTACCTGCACTAGGTCCTCAAACGGTCATTTTTTCGCTCGGATTGCTTGCCCTACTACGCAGAAATCGGCTCGATGTCTGCTGATTAGGCCGTAATCTAATTGTCTTGATGTCATAAAAACCTCTCTAAACGTCAAGGGAGAATCATTATGTGTGTATCGTGATTCCGAAGAAAAGAACATACTGCGCTTGCCGCA
Source organism: Candidatus Poseidoniales archaeon (assembly GCA_012270265.1). Taxonomy (GTDB): domain Archaea; phylum Thermoplasmatota; class Poseidoniia; order Poseidoniales; family Poseidoniaceae; genus MGIIa-L2. Next base: position 1,593 of record JAAXIR010000088.1, on the reverse strand, counting down.
AAATGAGGTGAAAATATGGCAGAAACAGAGAAAACAAAACTCTCTGTTGAGAAGAAACTCATGGTCGGACTTGTCGTCTCCATTCTTCTTTCCACCGTCCTCATCGTTCTTGCTTCCTCGTCGAAGGAAACGGTCTTCTCACCATACGTTCGTGATGCTGAAGGCGACTATCAGTACCAACAACTTTCCAAGATGCGGGATACACTCGGAACCAGTGACGACGGCAAGTCAGGCGAGAAGTACTCCATCTACAACACAATGTCAACACCAATGCTTGTCAACGATTGGCAAGATCCTCACCGAACCATGCTCATCATCGCTGCCCCAGAGAAGCCATTCGATGCAGCTGAGGCACAAGCAATCCATGACTTCGTCACCGAGAAGGGCGGAAAGGTCATTCTAGCGGCGAACTCGACCAACGCAAAGCGAGTTGCTGAAGAATTCGGTGTACTCTACTTCGATGCTCCTGTATCCGATAGCAAGTGGTTCTATGAGGTGACCGACAGTACCAACGTTCGCATGCCGGTTCAACACACACGATTGTGGTCCGTTGCTTCCGTGAGCGAAGATTTGGATCTCATGGACGAGGCATCGCTTCGCACACCATGTACCGAGGCTGAGGTATCTGCAGGAGTAACAGACAACTGTCGAATGCCAGTCCTCTTCCATTCACCAACTGCAATTCAGGTTCTTGATGTTGAAGACGATACTCGTGAAGTGAGTGTTCTCGCCTCTGCAAGCGACCAAGCCTTTGTCGCACGTTCAGGCTTCGACATCAACAATGTCGCGAATCCAAAGACTGGAAAAACCGACCTTATCGTACGAATCGATTACCCGAACATCGATGCCTACGATACCAAATCCGACGGGGACGCCGGAGAAGTTTCCGTGACTGGTAGCATTGTTTTCGTTTCAGACCACTCCGTATTCGCCAACCACCTTTGGGACGCAGGTGATGCCGACCTGACAGGAAAGCAACAATGTGGTGACATCTACATCGAGAACGGACACAGCTGCTGGGATACCGATCCGGATGGACTTGTATCGGCACAAGGTGACACCGCATGGGAAGGAAACCAACTCTATTTCCGTGCATTGATTCGTGACATGATGGAATTCGACAACGATGAACTCTCTCTTCAAATCACACGAAACACAGACGAATTCAACATCGTCTTTGATGAAAGTCGTCACGTATCCAGTGTCGCAACGCAGCCCTTCACTGAAGCCATTGGTGCTGTTGTTCTATTGACCAGTGATGCTTACCTCAAGTGGTTGATCATCCTCAATCTTTTCGCACTCCTCGCCATTGCCATTATGGTCGTTCCAGAGAAGGCAACCTGGCGGCATGTCTTCGACCTGACCCGCTTAAGAGACCTTCCAACCAAATTGGATACTTCGCTTTACCAAGTCCGAACCAGAGAAGCATTCCTCTCCAAGGTTCGGCAATTCAACGATCTTACGCGAGACGAATTCGCTCGCAAGACCCCTGCAGAAATCATGCAGCTGGGCCGTGACCCCCGCATTGTTGGCCTCGGGAGGTCAGCTAGTTGCTATACCAACGAAGCACTACGGGAAGTGGTCCCCTTTCTG
>JAAXIR010000247.1 GCA_012270265.1 Candidatus Poseidoniales archaeon | reverse complement strand
TAGGGAGACGTAAACGCTATCGCAGGTCAAATCAAGAATCACCCTGACAAAGATGGATTGCTTGCCGACATTCGAAACGGTTCATGCACCATTATGGGTGTTGATATTCTCGAATCCGATGTTGAAGTTCGGCGAGCGGAACGTGAAGGATACGCTGCTGCCACAATTACGGTAGGCGAAGGAGATGATGCATCGCATGTCAGCCTCGTCCTCGACATGCAAGACACGCCTCATCTGCTCTCGAAGGGTCTTGCTCGTGACATTACACGACGCATTCAATCGAAGCGTAAGGACATGGACTTGGAGATTGAAGCGATGATTGACGTTGAAGTCTGGATGGCGGATGCTCCTGAACTGTTCGAAGAGGATCAGGCATGGGTTGCCAAAGAAACGCGTGCATCTGGCATTGCCTTTAGCGAAGACCAACCACCTGCTAATGTGGAATCCTTCGATGTCGATGGTGCTCAAATATCCTACCGTGTCAAGAAGGTTTGAGGTTGAAGTATGCGGGTGATTTCGCTCGTCCCAAGTTTAACCTTGACGCTCGCAGAATTAGGCCTTGACAAGTCACAACTCGTCGGTCGGACACCGTGGTGCATCCACCCTGACTCGTTCGTTCAAGATGTTCCAGTCGTTGGAGGAACCAAAACACCCAACCTCAACAAAATACGCAACGCACAACCGGATCTAGTCATTTTGGACCGTGAAGAGAATCCAAAGGAATTCTATGAAGCTTTGATCAAATCTGGAATTGAAGTATACGTGAGCACGGTTGAGCATCCAAGTGAGGTCCCAGAAATGCTCCTCGAGCTTGGTCAATTACTCGATCTCGCACCAAAGGCCAAGGAACTTGCTGATGCAATCAATGCCGAACTTGCAACCACGTCCGAAACAGGTCCAACCGTTTTGCCTATGATTTGGCACGATCCATTGATGGCTGTCTCACCGACAAAATATGCAGGAGCCTTGTTGGAGTGTTGTGGATTCAATGTCCCTGATATCGAACCAGAAGGAAACGGCTACCCGGTCGTTACACCTCAAGCCATCCAACTTCATGACGTTGAAGGTCTATTGTTATCGAGCGAACCACATGAGTTTTCGAAACAAGAAGGGGAGTCGATTTGCGATGCTGTTGAGGCGTTGGGAGGGCCGAGGCCATGGACTCGATGCGTCGATGGAGAGGCCCTGACTTGGGTCGGCAGTCATACGTTGACCGGACTTCGGACCTTCAGCGCTCTTTGCAAGGATTTGAAAACAGCCGACGAGTAGCCCAACCATGCGCAGAGCGATTCTAGCCATGCTGCTGGTTAGCAGCATGGTCCTTGCAGGATGTTTCGGTGATGGAGAAGCCATCGTTGAGACGGAAGAAGTCAAGCCTGCATGGGACAACTACGTCCTCATCGATGAGAAGACGCATGAAATGCCACGAGAATTCATGACCGTTGATTTGCGATCAAACGAAACAACCAACATGACCTGGGCTGTGTTCGACGAGTCGAAAGGAGGAAATTGCTGTGAACACTACATCGCCACAACGATTCAAGGCTCAATCCTCAACATAGGCGGAGAATATCCGGTATGGTCGGTAGACCGAGGTCATGATTGGGACACGTGGATTCCAGGAGTTAGACCTGACCTTCAATGCAGAACCTTCATTCCCACAAACCCTGGAACGGAAGGTCTCGGAGAAGGACGCAGCGTGCCCCCCACAAACGGTGACATCCTCTCCATGTCCTGGTTCCCTTATGTTGGCGGTGACCTCAAACTCGACAAATTCTATGCCATTCTCTACGATGATTCTGAAATGGAATGGAAGTGGTGTTACAATCGAATCACAGAGCCGTTCTACGACCGAAGTTGGCAGGTTGAAGTTGTTGGTCCAATTTCATCAAGCATCGGCGACGGAGAATGGGCGTCGCTCGTCATTTCCAATTTCTGGCATCAAACGCAAAATGCAGGAGGACAAATCTCCGTTGATGGCCTGAATTACTACCCCATTCAATTCCCTGGGCGAGGCTCGTCACAACCGGACATCGAGATCGATTTCGACTTCACCAATGCCTCACTTGACTTCTACTGGGATGTGAACAAACCCCACAAGGAAATGCGAGCTTTTGCTGTTCCAAGTGGAGGATTGCTCTTCCCACAATACTTCGACAATGGCAATGCCGCCTTCCTCGATACGACGCTTTCATGGAATGAGGTTGCCATGCAATTCCCAAGCGAGTATTGCCAAATTGACATGACCGGTACCATTCATTGCGTCGCCAACGCTGGTACGACCTTCACGCATTATGCATCTCGAGATGGTGCCCTTTCTTGGGACAATTACACGTACGATCTCGGTGGAGAGGCTTCGAGCATTGAAGAGTGGGAGTTCCAAGCGAACGGTGAGCACGACCTCTTTGTGTTGAACGTGCGATACCAATCGAGCGAAGGACCTGATGTTGATGTTCTGTTCCACACGCGTGGATACAGCGAGAACCTCAGCCCAGACACCATGCCCTACATCGGCATCGGTACCGGCCACGGGCCCACCAGCGCCAAGGGCCTGGGCATGTATTTCGACTTTGGCTTCCTGATTGGCAAGCCCGAGGTGACCTCCCAGACCAGCCTGGTCGGCCAGCAGGGCGTGACGCAAGCTGACATCGATGCGCAGGACCAGAAGATTCGCGACACGACCGACAAGATCGGCGTGATCCCCAAAATCCAGGTCGGCATCAACTACCGCTTCTGATTTAAACCCACCTCCAACAAGGAACCGACATGCAGACCAAGACCATCCTGTCCATCATCGCTGTGGCCGGCCTGCTGGCCGCCTGCGGCAAGGAAGAAGTCGCCAAGCCCGCAGCTTCGCCCCAGTCACCGGCACCTGTGGCGGCTCCGGCGCCCACTCCCGCTCCCGCCCCGGCTCAACCCGCC
>JAAXIR010000220.1 GCA_012270265.1 Candidatus Poseidoniales archaeon | reverse complement strand
CTCGCCATATGCCCAATACTTCGTCAGTGAACCACCGCTGTGCATCCGACTTGGAAGAAAGGCGATGCAGCGGTACGTTGCTTCGTATTCAAGAGGAATGCCCGTCATTTTGTGCACATGGTTCGAGAGATCCATCGCAGATTGATGCTGTTCTTCGAGAGAACGCCCCTCTCGATCACGGATCCAGATGGAATCGACAATGGCATGCAACACTTCCCAACCACGTTCTTGGGCACAATCGATGGTCTGCAAAAGAAGTTCACGAGCCCAAGCACATATGGCTTCATGCGCTTCAATACGACCAAAACGAGCGTTTCGATATCCTGTGTAACCAAAACACGTGACAAGGAGCCATTTGAGAGCATTCTGCTGACGGTCGGCTGCATCGCCCTTAACGACAATTTGCTGCTTAAGTTGGCGACGTCGTTCAATGAGAGGAGCAACGACTCGGCCGAGAAAACCGTGCCTGCGACCACATGTGTGCGTCATTAATTCAGGGACCTGAAACGCATTTGAGCACTGTTGGGGAAAAGCAAGACTTGCTGATTTCCATTGCTGCTGTTGCAATTGAAATCGCTTTTTGGCTTCATCCGGGGGAAGAGGTAGCGGCGAAGTGTTCTTGGCCGGTTGACAACAACTGCAATTCAATGTCTCTGGAGAGATGTTACGTGTCGCGATGATGCTTGGAAAAAGACTTGCAAAATCGAGCTCGATGACGTTAGCATAGACACCAGGTCGGCTGTCCAAGTAGAGCCCTCCTCGATCGGATTGCAACAAATCCCATGCAGACTTGGTGTCCTCTGGACGCGTCTTTTTCCATGGAACAAGCACACCATCTTCCATCGCTACCCGATATTGTATCGCGCTGATCACCGAACCTGGGGATTTCCTTGAGGCATCACTGATTCGTGTTGCAGAAACACGCGCAAGTTCATACAGTCCATCGAGCCCCCCCTCCCGAAACATGAAACTTGAGGACAGATCGATATGAATACGACCTTCGAGCGGGAACTGAGGATCGCTTCGTAACACCTGTCCATAGGACGAAAGAATTCTTGTTTGACCAATCTGTCTCAGAGGAGTTTGGTTTCGTCCAAGACAGAGCGTCATATGTCTGGCTTCAACATACCGTAACAGGTGTGGAAGTCCTTCGGTATTGCCCCGCAACGACAGCACAAGATCAGGGTCATACTCACGAAACCACTGTTCCAATTGTTGGAGAGACGTGGGTTGTTGCAGTGAAAACGCAACTTGTGGACCTGTGACGTTGCCAGACGTATCGCATGGTGTAACGAGAACACGTATTGGCTGGCGACACGCCCTTTCTCCTTGACCAATCTGCTCGAGAACAACCTCAAGTCGACAACAACGCCAGTCACGTCGTTGAACGTCTCTTTCCAAGAGCGAGAGGTGGTTGTTTTCAAGGCACACAGGTGAACCAATGGTCAATCGCTTCGAGGTGAGATACTGCTGTTCAGCTCGAACATCTACGGAATAGAGGTTGTATCGAACATGCTCACCACGCGCATCGATATGTTCAGCGAGAGCGCGTAATGTTGCACACGATTCCAGTGTAAGTGCAAGCATATGTTCCGTATCGAAGGAACCCAATTCGGGTCGTTTTCTCTCAAATGCATAACGTTGCAGACCGTATCGAATCCAGATTTCTGGCTGCGACAACCACTCGACGAGATGCTCGAGATCTGATGTACTTCCGGCGACATGAAGTGTAGGATGCCAAGGCTCACGAACTGAAACAACGGAACCCTCCTCAGTCACAATCCATACCAGCATTTCGAGTTGTGCTGAACAGAGATGAGCGTCCAAAATCCAGCCATTAGTGCTGCTCATGAACGTCTCCACCCAAAGACAGAATGTGTTGTTGAAGCGAGGCAATACGTTGCTCAAGCGTTTGAATTCGTTCATGGGCGCCAAGAATCATCGACAAAAGCATTGGCCTCCAGGCCTCGTGCGCAGGAAGCATTCCGCCTGCTGCTCGACGCATTCGAACATCATGGAGCATCGCGTCAAAACGACAGCGATCCTCATGAGATAGTGCACGCCGGTACGGTACGAGAATTTCGATTTCTTGTTCCACGCGCCCTCGCCAAGTTGGTACAGTTCGTCCCATAGTGCTGGAACGACGAACGCTAGGGAAGTGTTGTGCGAACCCCTTCTGAAAAGTGAAAATGGTCAGGAAAGATCGCTTCGATTGACGGTTGTTTCGGCCATGCCACCATCCAAAACGGTGAGGACGGCATCGACGATATCAAGTCCTACACGTCGCTGTGCTTCGATGGTAGCAGCACCGATATGAGGCGTACCATGGAAATTCTGATGTTGAAGAAGAGGTGATGAAGGATCAACTGGCTCGTGTTCGAAAACGTCGAGGGCCAAGGACGACAATTGTCCTGATTCAAGTGCTTTGAGAGCTGCATCTTCATCGACGATACCTCCTCGAGCGCAGTTGACGACGTGATTGCCACATTTGAGATTGAATGGGTCGACGCCTGGCATCATGTTGAGCCGCTTTTGGTTGACAAGATGGTGTGTTTCCTCAGTCAAGTTGCAGTGAATAGAGATGTGCGTGCATGTTTTGAAGAGATTGTCGACGTTCTTATGCATCGTCACACCTGCCTTCTTTGCAATGGCAAGTGGGAGATAGGGATCGTAAGAATGAACCTCCATTCCAAACGCTTGCGCAACATTAGCAACGCCTTGCGCAATTCGCCCGAAACCAACGAGGCCGAGCCTTTTACCATAGAGTTCTGTTCCCTTTAGGTCCTTTTTCGCCCAAGCACCGTCACGTAAGGATCGATCCGCACGTGGGATGAACCGAAGCGAAGAGAGCAAATGACCCACAGTGAGTTCAACAACGCTCTGAGTACTCGCTCGGGGTGCGTTGACCACCGGTAGGCCTAGACG
>JAAXIR010000128.1 GCA_012270265.1 Candidatus Poseidoniales archaeon | reverse complement strand
ATCCGGGGGGGAATGAAACCGATGGGAATCATTCCACCACCGGTGAAATGAGAACGTGTGAAGGATGTTGTGGAGATGTGTTTGAGGTTGCAGCCGATGAACCATGTCCTGTGGTCGATTGTGCTCCTTGTGAAACCGAAGGAACTTCGAACTCGGAATCATCAGCAATAACAATGACACGCTCTTTGTTGATTGGCGTCGTTGTTGTTGCAGCCCTTGTCCTAGCTTTTTCTGGAAAAAAGGGTAAAGGGAAAGGGAATGAATTCGATGAAATTGATTGGGGCGATCAAGAAAATTGATTGTAGAATTCGAGATAATCCTGAATCATACGATGGCCAGTAAATCCAGCTGATGCAGCAATACTTGCCTTCATCATGTTCGACCAACCATCGCCATCTTCCTCCCAGAGTGGAAGTACATCGCTCTCCAACACCTTGTAGATGTTCTCAGCATCACGATCATCATCTCGGTCATCTTCTGCGTCGCCAATGGCCCATCCATTCACACCGTGGATGCATGCTTCTGGCCACCATCCATCCAGAATGGAGCAGTTTGGACCTCCATTCATGGCTGCTTGCATTCCAGCTGTTCCAGACGCTTCCATAGGACGGATTGGATTGTTGAGCCAAATATCAACACCACTTGTCATCATCAAACCGGTGTGCATGTCGTAATTCTCGATGAATGCAACTGGAATCTCATCGGCGATTTGCTCTGCTGATTCAAAAATGTCGCGAATCAGTTGTTTTCCTCCCTGATCTCTTGGATGGGCCTTACCAGAGAAGACGAACTGAATTTTTCCTGCACCAATCTTTCGCAATCGCTCCAAATCTTTGAACACGAGATTTGCACGCTTGTAGGTTGCAAACCTTCGTGCGAATCCAATCGTTAATCGATCCGGTGAAAGTTCAACTCCAGTTGTTGAGAGAACATACTCTCGGAGCTGAGCGCGAGATGTTGCTCGAGCATGGTTGAGTTCCTCAATCGGTAACGTCTCAGCATTGGCAATCGATTCAGGTTGGGTTCTCCAATCATTCAGGTATTGATCGAAGAACGAAGCCATGACCGGGGACGTCCACGTAATGTGATGAACTCCGTTGGTGATTGGCTGAATCACCTGTTCATCGAACATGGTCATCGCAACATCAGCGTTCAATTTTGATACAGCGTTCACCGATGTTGAAAGGGCGACGGCAAGATGGGACATTGAACATCGAGCGCCTTTCTCTGAGTCGCCAGCGTTACGAACCAATTCCCTTGCATCCTCTGGCAAGATGTCGCCAACGACTTGTTCGACCAAGCTCCAGTCGAAGCGGTCGTGACCGGCGGGCACTGGAGTATGCGTCGTGAACAGGCTTCGCTTGGCCAAATCTTCTCTGCTCCATCCGCGATTCAAGAGTTCGAGCATAGCAAAGGTGCAGTGTCCCTCATTCAAATGCAAGCCCTGCATTTCCACATCAAGGTGATCAAACAACTGGACACCACCAACGCCGAGGACGTATTCTTGACGAATTCGCATGTCATCGTCTCCTCCATAGAGTCTTGAGGAGAGACTTTGATGTTCTGAGGTATTCCCATCGTGACGCGTATCGATGAAATACACAGGAACAACATGACCTGATTGACCGACGATGTCTGCTTTCCATACATGAGCCAACAGTGTTTGGTCATCGAGTGCCAGAGTTATCGTTATGTCTGTTTTTGTCAAGTGTTTGTTTGGATCGAATTCAGGGAAGGTTTCAGTCTGAACGCCGTTGCTGTCAATGTGTTGCCGAGCATAGCCTTGGTGGTAAAGGAGTGTGACTCCAACAAGAGGAATACCGGCATCTGCTGCCGATTTGACGTGATCCCCAGCGAGAACACCCAATCCTCCAGAGTACGTGTGGAGTTCCGACCAAAGTCCAATTTCTGCTGTGAAATACCCTACCACAGGCATGGGTTATGCTCGTCAAATCAGGTTATGAGTTCTTTGTTGCTTGCATCACCTGACGAGGTCCTGCCAAGTAAATTTCCAAGCCCAATTCCTACCTTTTTGACCTGGAACATTCATTCTCGCTTCTTCGCCCAAACCGAGATAGTCTTGGAGAGGAATGATGGAAATTGGTGAATCTGTCGATTGCGCGAGGCGGATTAAGGTCTGCGAGATTGCCTCTCCTTCACGTGCTAGAGAGCGAACTTGATCCTGCTCATCATCGGAGGCAGAGGCAAACCAACCCTCTGCTGTATTGTTATCATGTGTTCCAGTGTACACAATTTGGTCCTCTCGGATGTTGCTCGGATGGTGAGGGTTGGAGTTGATGTCATCCGTGAATCCAAATTGAAGGACACTCATCCCTCGTAGCTTGTGCCGTCGTCTGAACTCAATGACTTCTTCTGGGATGATGCCGAGGTCTTCCGCAATGATTTGGTCAGGTGATGCAACGAGGGTCATGATATGGTCAAACAACTTGTCTTCAGGACCCTTCTGCCAATGCCCGTTTGTTGCAACTTCCTCTGGATACGGTATGGCCCAATTGGAATGAAATCCACGAAAATGATCGATGCGCACAACGTCGTACATGCGAAACATTCGCTTCATGCGTTCCTCCCACCATCTCCAGTTGTCCTGTTCATGGGCATCCCAATTGTAGAGGACAGTCTCCCAAACCTGTCCCGTTTCACTGAAGTAGTCGGGTGGAACACCGGCAATATACGTTGGATAACCGTCCTCATCAAGTTGGAACAATTCTCGATGTGCCCAAACATCTGCTGAGTCATGAGCGATGAAAATTGGCACGTCACCAATCATTCTGATGTCGTTGTTGTTTGCGTATGTTCGCAAGCGACTCCATTCTGCAGCGAAGGCTTGTTGTTCAAGGATGTATGGCTCGAGTAGGTTGTCAAACTCAGCCAATGCCTCAGGATTTCGGTTTTTGAGAGGCTCTGGCCATTCATACCAAGGTTTGCCAC
>JAAXIR010000186.1 GCA_012270265.1 Candidatus Poseidoniales archaeon | reverse complement strand
TGAGCGGTGCCGAGTATTTAGCATGCGTCGTAGCCAAAGCTTTGTTCTTGTTTTACTGTTGATGTTAACGCCTCTTTCCTCACTTGTCTCTGCAGAAGGAACTCCAACCGTGTCCATCACCACGGATTGGAACAGTTCTTCGGCCTTGACCAACGAACATGCGTACGTGCTGACGTTCGGGGATTCCTCTTCGCATGATTACGATGTAAGTATTGAGCACATTCGAGATTCAATCGATTTGGCTCCTTCAATCCAAACAACCTTCCTTGATAACACGCCAACGTTGACTGCACGCATCGTTCTGGACACAACAATTGCATGGAATGATATCATCGCAATTTCGGTGACCATTAACGGTCACGATGGTAATGCGCTACCATCAGCGATTACAGAAGAGCGAACCTTCACAGTTGGCTCGTGGAACCAACCTATGGCCGATCACGAAGTGACTACGACCACATCATGGTCGCTCGAGCAAAATTATCAGACGAGCGATGGTAACCAGTCGTTCATGTTGCTGTTTGAAGGGAACGGATGGCAACAACGCATCGGTGAAGTTCTCAACGCCTACGAACTCGGTAATGGAACGTTGTTGACCTCGGAGACAACTGGTAATTCAACCACGGAGCTTGCACTTGATTTTGAATCGTTTTGGAAGAACGAAACGGTGACGTCCGGCGTTCTCACGTCTCAAGTCATTCAAGCAAAAGGAAGCGGTGATATCCTCTTGCAACTCGAAGAGGATGGTCTCGTGACCACCATCAATGCCACAGTGGTCGATGCATTGCTCAACCGTTCGAACATCGATAACGTCGTCTCTGAGCGGTTGCGATTGGAAGCGTTTGGTGCTCTCCTCGTCAATGGAGAGGAAGACGATGCTCGATTCGATGTTGATGGTGACATCAGTTTGCTCCTTCTTGAAACGACGGATGTTGATGGTGTTCGTGTCCTTCAGCACACACAAATCGAGGCGACGGCCGATATGCTGCTCAGTGATGAGGGGTCAGAATTCAATCTTCAACTCGATCAGTTTGAGACCCTCGAACGCTGGGAAAACGGTGTACGTGTCGACCAACTTGACTTGATACGTGGCGATGGAACATTCGGATTTACCGATCAAGAAGAGAATTCGTCTATGGTCGTCAATGGGACGGTGTACAACTTCCACACGCGTGTCGAAGATGGAATCACACTCATCGACGATGTCCATGTTGATGGAACGCTTTCTGGTGATGTTCAAGGTACGTTTGGTGTGGTTCAGACCATTGAACAGACGGGGAAACAATTGAATCATACGCTGGTCGAACACGATGTGAACGTCATTCACAGTGAAACGTGGTTCAATGTGACTGGTGTTGGTGGCAGCAATTTCTTCGGAGGGAGTGGAGCTGGATCTTACTACAATGATTCCTACATCTATCAAGCGACCAATGCAGATTGGGACAATCGAACGGTTCGACTTGTTTGGACCGAGACAGGGCCGGACCCTTCCAGTGGGGACGAACGTCCTGAACGAAGCCCAATCGAACAAGAACCAACGCCGCCAGAGGTCGAGGAAGCCCTAGGGAACATCTCTGTTGGAAGAGAAGCCGGATTCGCACCGGTGCCGATGGAAACGGGCGATGTTGTTCGTCTCCTCGCACAAGACGGCATCGCTTTGACTGTCACTGCTGGACAAGAAGCCATTGAACCACGTGATGCGAAGAATCTGAGTGTGATTCAGTGGACAGGCGTCTACAGCGATGGAGTTTCAGGAACTGCATCGGGTTCCATCGTTCACCAGGGGCCATTGACTGGCCTGCTTGCAAGTACTGTCCGCTCGTTTGAGATTGAATTCGGGACCGATGGTGAAACAGCACTCCTCAACGAGTCGCAAGCCGTTGATGCCATTCTCTCACCGAGCATTGTCTCGGCCGATGACAACACGGCCCCACAAGTTCTCGACCTTTCGCTCATGGAAGGATTGGTTTTCGGCGAGGGTGGATCACCTGCTCATCTTGTAGCGACCATTGACGATCCTGATTGGAACATCGTCAGTGTCCAAGTCGATCTTTCATCGATTGGTCTTGGAACAGTTGCAATGAACGACCGTGGCCTTGACGGTGACCAATCCATTGGTGACAACGTATGGACGACGATGGTTTCTGTTCAAGGTCTCGCTGTTGGCCAATTACCCATCACCGTCGTGGTTGTTGATGAATGGGGCGAAACCGATACCCTCACGACGAACATGACCGTGGAAAACCAAGCTCCGCGGATTTTGAGTGCAAGCCTCGAACCAGCAAACGTCGTACGCGGCGGTTCAACGCTCATGACACTTGACGTGCTCGACTACCATGGTGTCGCTTCTGTTGTGGTCGATCTTCGTGAATACGGTGGTGAAGAGACACCTTGTCTCAAGGTCGAAGTGTGGGTCTGTGAACTTGTCATTCCTCAAGGCATGACGCCTGGTGAACGCTTGCTCAAGGTTCGATTGACAGATGCCCTCGGTGCTACGATTCTCGTCACAAAAACCCAAACCTCTGAACATCATTTCCAACCAAGTTCAACGGACATGGACTTGGCTGTGACGGTTGAAAACACACCCCCAACCTTGGCACTCGTTTCATCAGAAGCGCTACAACGTGGAGACTCGGATTCCGAACAAGCCATCGAGATTCAGGTCGATGATGCGGATGGAATCTTATTGGTACGTGCAGATTTGGGCGTTCTCAAACCACTTGGTCAAACCACGCGCTGGGTCACGTTGTACGACAATGGCCAAGGCCTTGATCGAGAAGCAAACGATGGAATCTATACCGCTGCTGCATCCGTTCGAACATCAACACCGATCAGTGCGCACGAAATCTTCGTCCAAGCTTCCGATTCCTTTGGTGATGCAACAGCACCTACGTCGTTCGTTGTTTTCGTAGAGGAAACCGATGATGGTCTCGTTGGTACAAAGGAGGGCGA
>JAAXIR010000172.1 GCA_012270265.1 Candidatus Poseidoniales archaeon | reverse complement strand
AACGATGGTCTTGACTTGATTCGTGTCTTGATAGAGGGCCCAAACTCCACAAACTCCCATGTTCGGTGATTTGTGTTGTCGTTGTATAAGGTCGATTGCAAGCGTGTTGGGGCGCATTGTGATTCGATCGTGTTCTCGTGCAGCTGTTGTAAGTGCTCGTTCAATCTCTCTCCCAGTAGCGTCTTTTGCATGCAAGATACGTCTTGAAGAATGCCCGCCTTCTTGTGCCAGTTGGAACGCTCCATCCTTGTTTCGCTCAAACTCAACGCCGATGGAAAGCAAATCCAAGATTCGTTCACCTGCCTCTTCAACGACCATACGAACAACATCCTCGTCGCACAAGCCGTCGCCTGCATCGAGCGTATCCTTGATGTGACCGTCGATTTCTTGGAGATTGGTTTTGTCAAGAATCGCTGCAATACCTCCCTGTGCCCAATTGGTCGAGGAATCCTTTGGTCGCTGCTTGGTAATGATCTCAACTTCAAAACCTTCATTCGCAAGACGTAAGGCTGCAAAGAGTCCAGCAATGCCTGTACCAATGATGAGTACACGAGGCATGTTTGAGCCCATAGGTTCGCTGTTCTTGATGACATCGGTTGTTGCAGCGATAGGGCTATGTGTCTCGGATTCTAGGAATCATCATGTTGCGGAAGCTCATCGGCTTGCTGGGCCTTGCAACGATTGTTTTCGTCATCGCCAATGTCCACTTTGGAATTGTGGCAGAGAACGTTGTCGAAGGAGCAGGCTCGTCTCGCTTGGATGTTCTTCGACTCGCCGATCCTGGTTGTACTATTCCTGAAATGGAGAAAGAGATTCAGGAAACTGGGACCGCTTTTTGCTTGAGTGAGAAGGGCACCTGGGGTACCGCCGACATCCTGCTCCTGTTTTGGGGAATCCTAATTGTTACAGCAGGACGATTCAGGATGCCTTCCGATCCACGACTCGCAAAGCGAATACGACGAGTGATGTTCATCTCGGGGGTCGTCTTGTTCGGTCTTGCGATTCTCGATCGCCTCCAATGGCTACCAACATCGGCGAATTCAGAAAGCATCGCTGATGTTATCCCGTTGCCGTTTGATCCATGGATGGTACAGATTCTTTTCGCAGTGGTAGGAACTCTCTTGATTCGCGGTCCAAAGTACGAACTCTCTGAGTTTGAAGAAAACTATCAGCGTTTGGAGCACAGTCGTGAAAAAGAGCGTCGAGTCCAGGAAGTGTTCAATGAAAAAGCACGCTCGATGTCAGCTTCGAGAGAAGGACTCGCTCGTCGCAGTCGCCTGCTCGACCGTGACGCTCATCTGGTACCCTTCCGTACACGCAATTCACCCAAAGTTCGAGCAACGTGTCCATTCTGCAAAGGTGGCGGTTGCAAAGAGTGCCGAATGAGTGGTGTTGTTTGAGCAAATCGGCGGTATTTTTCGACCCCAAAAACGAGATGCTCCGACGCATAATCAACCGATTGTTTAAATGTCCTCGATGTCCGGTGTTTGACCTAAGGTCAATTTGGCCAAAAGGGGATTGGGATGTTTCTAAAAGCACTGGAGATGGAGAATTTCAAGTCATTCCGTGGGGAAGTGGTCATCCCTCTTGATCGTGGTTTCTCTGCGATTACCGGTCCAAACGGGTCAGGGAAGTCCAATTGTGGAGATGCTATCCAGTTCGTTCTCGGTCCAAAATCGACGAGAACAATACGTGCACAGAACACAAAACAACTGATCTTCAATGGTGCAGAAGGCTACAAACCCGCCCGAGGTTGTACCGTAACACTCGTTTTTGGAAATCCAGTACTCTCAAGCGGGCGCCGTCGATTGCCGATCGAAAGCGATGAGGTGAGAATGACACGTTCGATTCGTCTCACTGCCTCAGACAACGTCGTATCCAGTTACTTGCTCGATGGAGAAGAATCTTCTCAGAAATCATTCCATCGCCTCCTCAACGCTGCCAACGCTCGCCCTGACGGTTACAACATCGTCCTGCAAGGGGACGTAACCGGGCTTGCACGGATGACACCGATTGAACGCCGAAAGGTGCTCGATGGTGTTGCAGGCGTCACATCCTACGATGATGAGATTCGTAAGGCCAAGAAACAAAAGGAGAGTGTCGATTCCTACATCGAACGCATTGGCATGCTCGAGGAAGAGCAGCAAGCACGACTCAAAGAACTCGAACAAGAACGCAAAGTGGCCATGAAGGCTCAATCCATTACCGATGAACTCCTAACATCACGCTCACAACGCTATCAGGCCATGTTTGCAAGCCTCGGGATGGAATTGGAACACCAGATTGCTGAACAATTGCGCTTTGTTGAAGAAGCAACACTGCTTGAAGAACAGGTCAAAACCGGCAGTAAGAAATTGGTCGAACTTGATGACCGGATTGGAGAAATTCAGAAACAAATCGATGCATTGCTCGGTGATGAAGGCGATGGATTGTCGCAAGCCATCCATGATTTACGTGTTCAAATCGATCGTGACAAAGACCGAATCGAAGATGCTGTACAGGCCAACATCGATGATGCTCAAGAACGTGAACAGGTGCTTGAACGCTATCAAGAAGCAGAATCCGCCTTGACAGCACTCCTCCAAGAGGTACAATCCAGCCAAGACCAAATGACAGAGGCACAACGACTCCTCGAAGAAGCCCAGGTTGAGGAAGACAAGGTAAGGGCACTCCTCGAGGGTTCAGGAAAGAATCACGCTGAACTCAATCGAGCCTTGAGCGACGCCATTCAGCAACTCGAGAAAGCAAAGCAAGCCGTTGCTGCTGCACAATCCGATGTCGACAGAACTGCTGCACAAGCAGAACTCGTCGAAGCAAATCTCGCCAAGGCTCAAGAAACTGCTGAGGAATCACGACTCGAACTTGAAGAGAAAGAAGCTGAATTTAAGGAAGCATCTGCAGGAAAGAAGGTTGACCGTTCTTCACTGACTCAAGAGATTCTTGATGCTGAACGAGCAGAATCCCGTCTTCTTGAAGAGTCGGCCGCTGTCGAGAAGAAGATGACGGAAACCGAACGACAACTCCGCTCAGCACGAGCAGAATTGGAGAACAAATCCAATTCCAAAGGCATGGCTGGAGGTGCAGCAGCGCTGCTTGGTGCCCGGGAGCGTGGCTCTCTCAAAGGCATCATCGGTACCATTGCTGAGTTGTGTGCTCCAATCGATTCGGAACATGAAACTGCACTTGCCACCGCATTTGGGGGGGCGATGACTTCGGTTGTTGTCGATTCCGATGAGGTAGACGCTGAAGCAATTCGTGGGCTCGCACAGCGAAAGGCTGGACGAGCAACCTTCCTTCCATTGAACAAACTCTCGACCAGCCGTGCTGGAGGAAAGGCGATGATGGTTGCCAGAAAACCAGGCGTCATCGGTTTCGCTTACGAATTGCTTGAATACGATCCGCGAATTGATACGGCCATCAAGTTTGCATTACGAAATACATTGATTGTTCAGAACATGGACATTGCCCGTCAGAACATGGGTGGTGTTCGCCTTGTCACGATGCGCGGGGATGTCACTGAGGCAGGAGGTGCCATGGTAGGTGGTTCACGCCAACGCATGTCTGTTAGCTTTGGTGGCGGGATTGCAGGTGCAAAGGAGGTTGAACGCTTGAGTGCAGAAATCGACCGTCTTCGTTTGATGTCGGATACGGTTTCAGCAGCGCTTGCTGACGTTCGTAAGGAACAACATTCTCTACGTCAACAGATCAACGAGTTGGCCAATGAGGACGGCGCAATTCGTAGAGAAACTTTGCGCGCTGAAGTCACGACCTTCAAGAAGGCTCACTCCAAGAACATCGGGGAAGTTCAAGCCTTGAAAGACGATCTGCAACGTTTGGAAGGATTGGCAAGTGCACAATTGGAAGCGCTCGATGAGGCCGAATCGAAGGTAGCCGATGGTGAAGTTCTGCGGGCAACCGCCCAAACTGCACTTGAGGATGCAAGTCCACAGCATCTCAAAGATCGTCTTCACGAATGCACTGTCAAGCGCACCCAAGCAGAAGGGATGCGGTCCAACGCAGAGGTTTCATTGCATTCCATTTCAGAACGTAAGACATTGCTTACTTCAACGGTTGCTAGCGAAAAAGAACGTTTGAGCCAAATCGATCGTGCAGTTACAGAGCGTGCAGAAAACGTCGCTACCCTCAAGCGAGATGTTGAGCAGAATGAGACAGTTCTTGCGGAAAAGGAAGCAGAACGTGCGCAATTCCTTGAGGAAAACAAAGGTCTGGAGGATGAGCGCATCGAACTCGTCGAAGAACGGGCCAGTCTCAATTCCACTTTGACTCAGAAAGCCAATCAGGCTCGCAGTCATCGGACGCTCTCAACCGAACTCGAACGGACCATTCAGGCAAAGCGAAAGGAATTGTACGATGTTGAGATGGAAATGGGCTCCATTGGTATACAACCTGCTGAGGACGGGACAGTTCTCGATTCTGTTGCTGATATCGATCGCCGTATTCGTCGCCTTGAACGCCGACTCGAAGAATTCGGGGCGGTCAACATGCGTGCCATTGAACAATACGATGCTGTAGAACAACGACTTGCAGAAATGGCAGGGGATTTCAAGAAGCTCCAAGAGCGAAAGAAGCACCTCATCGATGTTGCAGAACGACTCGAGGAGCAACGTAAGGTGCGCCTCCTCAATGTACTCGAAAAGGTCAATGAGAATTTCAAGAAGGTCTACAAGTCTCTTAGCAATGGTGGCCGAGGAGAACTCTATCTCGAGAATAAGGAAGAGCCGTTCAAGGGTGGTCTTGAACTCTGGGCCCAGCCAAAAGGAAAGTCTTCCAACGTTACTCGACATCAACTGTCTGGTGGAGAGCAATCGGTTGCTGCACTCGCACTCATCTTTGCAATCCAAGACTACGACCCAAGTCCGTTCTATTATTTCGATGAAGTCGATCAAAACCTTGACAGCGTCAATGCTGAATGCATCGCAAAGATGTGTCGAGAACGAAGCAAGGCGGCGCAATTCATCATGGTAACATTGCGAAAGGTCTCCCTCCAATTGGCTGACCATCACATTGGTATCACGCACGGTGGAGATGGTTGCAGCCGTCGAATCATTGACTTTGACCAGGAACAGGCCATCGCTCTTGGTGAGCAAGCACTCAAGGAAGCAGAATCCGCTGCAGCAAAGAACGAACAGCGTGCTAAGGAAGAGCGAGAAACACTCGCAGAGATGCCTCGGGTTCCCGATGCACTTCCAGCACCACAGAGCCTTGGTGGATTGTTGAAGCATATGCAAGATGATGAAAGCATGACTTCATTGGCTGAGCGAACGGCTGAAACCAATGAAGACATTGAGGAGCGAACAGCCCTTGCCAATGCCATCTCTGAGTTGGATGAAGCGACTGAAGAAACTGCTGAACAGAGCATTGAGTTAGACGAGTGAGGTGAATAAAATGATTCAGCAAGGGCTCGATCAGTGGTTTTTGCGGCAAGATGTCATTGATCAACTCCTGCAAAGTGGGGATGATGATCTTGAAGGAATCAATGCATATGCTGACCGTATCCTCATGATTGCTCAAGCTGAGGAAGCCGAGCACCAGACGCTTGAGGACCCATTTGATCGGAGTGTTGCTCTCGTGCTTTCTCTCGTGAGCAGTGAAGGTCTTGATGCTTGGAACATCGATTTGACGTCGTTTCTACGACAATTCATGAAGCGGGTCAAGTCACAGGCAAGTGAGTTGGACTTGCCTGCATGTGGTCGACTCATCCGCATGGCTTGGGAGGTTCTGAATTACCAGGCTGCGCATCTCTTCGATCGAATCCAGCATCAAGATGGCGATGACGATTGGGATACGAGTTTTGATTTTGGATGGGAAACAGAGTACGATGATCACGAGTTCCACTTTACGAATACGGTGTTGCAAGGCGGTGCCGACGACGTCCTTCAGAACCTCTTTGATGAACGTGTTCGCCGTGAAGAAGGCCGGCCTGTGACGCTAGGTGAACTGCTTTCAGCATTGAAAGATGCCGCTGATGATGCTGATGCACTCAAGCTGCGGGAGAAGAACCGCATTGCTCACGCACTTGAAGTTGAAGAGATGGTTTCAAACGTTGGTGGCAGAATGCACAATGAAGACCTCGATGGAGACATTGAGCGCTGTTGGAACGCATTGCGTCAAACAACTCAAACGATGGAAAGCAACAATGTGCCGCTTAAATCTGTCATCAAAACACTCGTACCAATCCTTGAATCCGCTTTTGGAACCATCCCAGAAGGATACGATGACGATGCTCGTGTTAGTTCCTTTATTGCGGGGCTCTTCCTCACTCACAAGGGGATGGCTTCGATTACACAAGGGAACAATCTCGAGGATGTCATCATGATCGAGGATCTCTGGCCGCATTTGGAGACGTTTGAGGAAGTCCTCGCTGCCACACTTGAAGCGGATGAAGAGGCACAAATTGCACGAGATGATTCCAAGACAGGTTCTGAATTGCATGCAGAGCGTCTTCAAGAGCGGGCTGAGAAAGCACGTCTTGCTGAAGAAAAGGCGAGGTTGAAGCGTGAAAAAGAGCAACAAGAAGCAATTCCTGAATTCAATGAACACGAATGGTTGGTCGAGTAGGTGATGAAATGTCTGAACCAGAATTAGAAACGCTCCTCGAAGCCACGTTGTTTGGTTCTGGTAAGTCGCTTTCAATCAAAGAACTCTCGGAATCACTCGGCTATGAGGAAGTAGAAATTTCTGAGGCTCTCACCACCCTCCAAGGAACGATTAAGCGACGTCGTGGTGGTGCATTGAGAATCGTTGAAATTGGTGGAAAGTGGGCCATGGAGGTGCGTCCAAATGTTGCGGATCACTTGCCAAAAGAAACCAAAACAGAGATGCCAAAGAAGCTGCTCAAGGCTGCAGCATTGATCGCTTATCACCAACCGATGCCTCAATCACGTCTTGTTGAACTCCTTGGTCAGAAAGCCTACGATTACGTGCGTGAACTCTCCCAGTATGGGATGATTATGCGAAGGAGAGATGGAAACACACGACGTTTGACGACAACGAGGCGCTTCTCGGAAGCGTTTGGCTGTCCACATACAGACTTGCGAAAAGTACGGAAATGGTTCAGAGAGCAGGTCTCTGAAGCAGGATTGTTCGATGGGATGGACTCTGAGGCATTGAAAGATGTTGGCGAAGATGGCCTTATTCAGGCAACATTGCCACTCGAAGAAGAGTGATTATTCTCTTAACGATTTCAAGATTTCAGCAACTCTTGTTTGTGTTTTTGGCCCTTCTTCAGCAATCAATTGTTGAGCAACTTTTTCGATTTCTTCGCCGACTGCTCCAGCACTAACTGCCATATTCTTGGCATGGAGACGCATGTGTCCCTTTTGGATCCCACTCGTGGCTAAGGCTCGCAATGCTCCAAGGTTCTGGGCAAGACCCGCTGCGGCCATGACTGAAGCCAATTCCTGAGCAGATTCAACGCCAAGGATCTCAAGGTTGGCTCGTGCAACAGGGTGAACTTTTGATGCTCCACCCACAATTCCAACAGCCATAGGCGTCTCGATTGTGCCAACGAGGTTTCCCTCTGCATCCTTTTCCCAATGCGTCATTGATCCGTATCGTCCTTGATTGTAAGCAACGTAGGCGTGACATCCTGCTTCCACTGCTCGCCAATCCTGGCCACAAGCAACGGCAACAGCGGAGATTCCATTCATGACGCCTTTGTTGTGTGTCGCAGCTCTGTATGGGTCTGCCATAGCGAAGTGATGCGCTTCAAGAATGCCATCGATGATGTTCATTCCATCATCTGCATCGCCGGAATTGCTCATCTCTTCTGGAGTAAAGGTTGCTGTAACCCGTGCAAGTCGTTGAGTGGCGAGGTTCGAGAGAATTCGCAAGAGCGAACGACCCGATGTCATTTTTTCCAATTCTGGTGCGAGTAGCTCAGCCATTGTGTTCACCGCATTGGCACCCATTGCATCGCGGCAATCGACGTGGATATGCACGATGAGCATTGGACCAGACAACGTTTCTAGTGAGCGAGTTGTTATGTTCTTACATCCTCCGCCCAGACGAATCATAGTTGAAGGTAGGCTGTTTGCTAGTTCCATCAGTTCGATTTTGTTCTCCTCGATTTGCTGGATGGCTGCATCTTGATCATCTACATCGAGGAGTTGAATTTGAGCAATCATCATTGGAGCATCGTTGTTGGAAGTGAATCCTCCCTGTGCATGGCAGCGCTTTGCCATGTTGGATGCAGCAGCAACAACACTTGATTCTTCAAGGCAAAATGGGACGACGTAGTGCTTTTCATCAATGATGAAGTTGGTTGCAACACCAACAGGAAGCGACATTGTCCCTATCACATTCTCAATCATGCGATCTGCTGAAGCATCATCCAATTCTCCACTTGCAGCCAGAGCAGCAACGTGCTCATCATTGAGTTCGGCAAGATCTGCAACCATTCGTCGACGTTGTTCAACATCAAGTTTGTAGAAGCCTTTGAGGCGGCTGTTGTCCACTGGCATGGTGTCCACTCAAATCGACCCAAGGGTATTGGATGCATGAACCAATCGGATGTAATTAACGGGTTTAACGCTTAATTTAACGCGTTAAAATTGCGTTAATGCAGCGTTAATCCGTGATTCAAATTCTGTTTGGTAATTCGATTAACGTCTCGTAACACGTTGCTATGACCTTTCACGTCTGTGAAATATCATATACTTGGTCAAAGTTGCTCGGGCATGCATGGTAATACAATCGATTTCGGTTTTCCTTCACTAAGTGAGGATCCCTTTTCCTCCAGTCCGTTGGAGAAAGATGAATTCGATTTGTTGGTTGGTCGTCATGCGTTGTTCGATGAGCTTGAGCGGAAAATTACCTTCAAATCGGCAAACCGTATTCTTCTCGTGGGAGAATTTGGTTCTGGAAAAACATCGTTCATGCAGTGCTTGAGTTCGAGAACGAACCTTCATCTGAAGATTGATCGTATTGCGTTCTCTGAACCCGGCGTTGAGTTGCTGAAGGATATGTACGCCCAACTCATCGATGTTTCGACGCCCCATGATTACTCAAAATTGAATCGTGAATTACGTCGTATGCTTCACGATTCGCGTCAAATGCTCCCTCTCATCACCATCGATGCAGATATGGCGGATTTTTCCTCTCTGGAAGCATGCTTGCGCTCCTCGCTTCACTTTTTTGAGAGCCTACCTGCGCTGATCATTATTGCCATCAATCCTCAACAACAATCTCTTATTTCCGAACAATTGCTTCAGCGTTTTGAACTACGAACGATGCCTGAATTGGGGCAAGATGGCATCAAAGCCATGGTCGAAAGACGAATTGCAAAAGTGGCTACGCAACCATATCAAATGTCAAGTGAAGATGCAAACCGACTCCTCCAATTGAGTCAGAGTGGCCACCCAGGTGCTCTGATTCGAGTTCTTCGGAACGTTGTTGCAGGAACGCACAATGCCTCACGCAGTCCTTTGTCTCAGCCTATGTATGAACCTCCTGTGGTCGAATCGATAGAAGAAGTCGTTCCTGAGCCTGAATCAGTTGAGGACCTTCCATCTTCAACGGATGTGGATGAACCGTTGGATGATGAACTGGTTGAAGAAGAATGGGAACGAACACCAGGAATGACAGAAGCAAGCGGTTTTGATCTCGATTTCCAGATTCTTGATGAACCCCTTGAACTACCTGAGGAAGAGCCAGAAGATGACCTAATCAAGCACTCAGAGGTACAAGATGAGGACTCAGAAGATTCCTATGTAACAGATCGAACCCTTCCGTTTGTAGGTGCTTTTGGAGGACTGCGCAATCGAAACATCATCGCAATAGAAGACAAAGGCCCCGCTCCTGAAGGCCAATTCAGGGAAACCGATGAATGAACTGCGTTTTGGTCTTCGGAAGAATTTCCATCTGTGTTTGAGGAAGATGGGGGGGAAGAAGTCGAGCCGATTGGATTAGAAGAGCTCAATACATTCTACGATGAACCACTGGATTCTGTCTACTCAGAGGAAGTTGAAATCTCTGAACCAAGTCAACTCGATATGAATGCTATCGAAACCTTCACTCGACTTTTGACTCAAGTCTTGCAACCTTCTGGAACACGTTTGCATGGAGATCAACAACTTATTGAGCAACTCCGTGCGTTGTCGAGGCCACGCTTGACTGAGAAGGAAGAGCACGTTCTCAGCATAGCAGTGCTTAGTTCTCTTACAGCATCTGAATCAATTGTCGTTGCTGAAGCAAAAGGTCGGACAATTTCCCCCTCCGATCCTGCATTGCTTGAACGCCTTTCCATCAAACGGGCCCGTCTTTCCCAAATCTGCAATCGACTGCACAAGGCTGGAATCCTGCATGCTCGGATGGTTGGGCGTTCGCGAATGTTTGGTTTAACGAGGAGTGCGTTAGCACAATTGATTGCTTGGGGTATTGTTGGAGGTGATGAATGATGACATGGTCGGTAAGTTGGTCTTGGCAAGCACCATCGAGAGTTAGTGCAATTGAATCTGTCAATGGACATCTATGTGTGGCATATGGGCTTGAATTGGTTCTGTTCGATGAATCCAATAAGATCCAATGGGAACGAAGTATGCCGTTCAAGGTTCATGCTATTTGCAATGCAGATGGCAGGATTGGTGTCTTGGCTGCACACGCGTTCTACCTTCTCAATACCGTTGATGGCTCAATGGTTCATGAGGGTCGTTCATGTCCCGGGGGCTTCTTGCAAATTATAAACCGCCCTGGCGGAGGCTGGGTCATATCTGGACGAGATGGTAATCTGCACTTGTTTGATGCAAACGGTGTTGGCATACGACGCATACACTCAGGTGTTGTTCGACGGCTCATCGGATGGTTAGATCGAGAACATCTGCTCTGGCAAGATGCAAGCGGAGTCGTGTATTGTGGTCAAATCGCTCAGCAAGACAAACGTCGAGTTGTCGATACGACTGTATGGAGTTGGGTTTCTCCGCTGAATGAAGGCCATATGCTTCTCCAATCCGCTGATGGACAGTTGTGGGACGGAATCCCACATCCGTACGGTTGGGATGCCATTGAGCGAATCGAGATTGAATCGCTCGAACCACTCGTTGCAACGCGTGCTGGTGATGGATGGTGGGTGCTTGGCATCGAAGGACATCTCGATCATATGAGCTCAGAGTCCGGTGAAACAAGAATTGGAGAGGGCATGAATCTCGGTGATATGTTGATCAACCTTGGACGTGATTCGATGGTGACATGTCGTCGAGATGGTTTGGTTCGACGTTGGGTAGCACCTCATCTTGCAGAGGAACAACGACGCCATCGACAAAAGGAAGCAGCAGATGCGAAACTCGCTCGTTCATGGGAAGAACGTCGACAATTGTTCCAGAGAGCACTCACTGCGGAAGATGAGGGGCGTTTGTCTCGTGCAATCGAACTCTACGAAGCATTGGGGCGAAAAGAGGACGTACAGCGCCTTCTGAAACGACAAAAGGGTGGTGATTCAGCTGAATCCTGATCAAACCCTTACGGTGGAACGTGTGAAACATTACCTTTCGATTACAGAGAAAGCCCGTGCGAAAGCCACTCCTTTGGCATCAACGCCTGAACAAGAAACCATGCTCAAGACCTTGCTGTCGATGGCAGACGACTATGCGAATGATGCACAGTACTTCTTGGACCAAGGCGACCTTGTTCGTGCATTTGGAGCAATCAATTACGCTCATGCTTGGATTGATGCAGGCGTCAAACTCCGTCTGCTTGACGGACATGGAGACGACGTCTTGTTCACGCTGCCGTGAACTCGCTGTTGTGTTGTGGCTCAACTTTCGAAACTAAATTACCAATGACTTCTACATCATTCAGGATTTCCTTTGCTCTCTTCCTTGCTTGATTAACGAAGGGTTGAATCGATTGTTCGAGGTTATTGCGAAGGCGATAGATGTGAGCTGGACGGCCACGAGTTGCTTCGGTGCGTGGAGAAAAATGAACAAGATTCATTTCACGGAGTTCCGCTATGGCCATGCTCACATCAGGTTGTCGAATGTTGCAATGGCATTGAAGATCCTTCGAGGTTGAAGCACCGTGGTGATGAAGACAGAGTAGGACACTTGCAGTATTCTCGTTTGCACCAAGTTGGATGAGTTTGTTACGAAGAGATCGTTGTTCATTGCTCATGTGGGTACTCATGCCGACTGTCATGATTCTAATAGAAAACTCACGATATATAATAAGTCCACCGACGTTTTATTGAGAATATAGAATTTAATTTAATAATCTCTCAAGGATCGAATAATATTCTCAACATTAATTCTCTATAGACCATTAACTAATCTGATGTTTTTCCCCTTGACCACTTCAAGAATTCCAATTCCATTTTCGAGGGCTCTTCGCTTGAGATTTGCATCAACTGTGAGAAGAGGGATGCCTCGTTCATCAGCCACTTCCAGGAGTGCATCATCCGTGTGCATTGTTGGATAATCAACAAGTGTGGACCGCTGCATCAAGAGGTCAAGCATCAGTTTTTTTCCACGGGGACGATTTGCTTCAATTTCTTCAAGCTCTTCTTGAACCAAGTCGATGAGGATGAAATGAGGTGGCCCGACCAGATTCGATAGAGCCACGTCAATGTTGAATGATCCATCAATGAGTGCGACCCACCCACAGGCATCGATGAGCACGTCGCCCATGCATTCACCTCATTGAATGGTTCCGTGACCGATGAGTCGCCATCGCGCACCAACACGGCGTGAGAGCGATACTCGTTGTCCTTTGTCTGCGCAGATTGGGAGACGCAACTGCAAATTCGCCTTGTTCTTCTCAACACCCTTGACGATGCCGACCGATGTCGATGTTGCAACATTGACCATCAACATCTCATTGTTGCGCAGTGGATGAATGGTTTCAGGTTCTTCACCATCGCCAGCGACCATGTTCTTCATCAGATTGACCTGAATTGAACACTCTGTTCTGACTTCAGGAAGTTCCCCCTTCTTCGCCAGAACTTGACCAGAGAGATTGTCTGCAGTTGTAATCGATGGGTCAAGGAGTGTTCCAAATCCACAAAGGCCTCCTGCAGTCATTTGATCTCGCTTTCCACCACCACCTTGCATGCTTGTAATGGTCGTTTCAATAGGTTCCCAGTGAGATTTGTTTCCGTTCTCAATCTTGCGTCCAGGTCCAATGATGATTTCATCACCTTCTCGGAAGGTTCCCTCGACAATCGAGCCTCCGATGACTCCACCCGTCAATTTCGTGGGGCGTGTACCTGGGCGATTGACATCGAACGAGCGTGCAATATGCATGACTGCTCGCTCATCAGCATCACGGTTTGGTGTAGGAATGGTCATCTCGATTGCTTCGATCAGGATGTCGAGGTTGACATCGTGATGGGCCGAAACTGGAATAACAGGTGCTTCTTCAGCAATCGTACCTTTGAGGAAGGTCTTGATTTCGTTGTACGATTCAATCGCACGGGCTCTCGAGATCAAATCAATCTTGTTCTGAACGATAACGATGTTCTTGATGCCAGCGATTTCGAGAGCCATCAAGTGTTCTCGGGTTTGAGGTTGAGGGCAGGTTTCGTTTGCAGCGACCATCAGCATGGCACCATCCATGATGGATGCACCAGTGATCATTATCGCCATCAACGTCTCGTGACCAGGTGCATCAACGAAAGATACAACGCGTTGTAGTTCGGAATCGACATCCTTCTCACCTTCTGGATGGCGTCCAGTGGCATAATACTGGCCAGAATCGGTCTTGTAGAATGCGGTGTCGGCATACCCGAGTTTGATTGAGATACCACGACGTCGTTCTTCGGAATGTGTGTCCGTCCAGACGCCAGAAAGCGCTTGAGTAAGCGTTGTCTTACCATGGTCAACGTGGCCGACAAGACCAATGTTCACTTCAGGTTGGGATGGAAGGGTTCGTGCCATACTTCCCTTCCTCCTTGTTCACCGATTCAACCCTCTCGGGTTTCACTCCGCTGCAGCTTCTTCCTCACCGAGCAACTTGTCAAGGCCAATATTTCCAGCATCAACAACTTTGAGATTGATTTGACGTGTGTCTTGTGTGATGGTGTTTCCACGGAAGACACGTCGCTTTCGCATACCTTCTGGCTTGTATCGGAATCGCTTCTTCTCACCCTTCTTGGTCTTGGAGACAAGGTTGTGTCCCTTGAAACCGGTCGAAGCGGTGACGAGAATGGCTTGACGAGAACCACCGTCGAGATCACGACGCATTGGTGTTCCAGTCTTGTCGGAACCACCTGTGATTTCGAGTTTGTATCCAGTGAGCGTGGATTCGCCTTCGCCAACGAAGATTCCATCGATGACGTCGCCAATCTTCTTACCCAACAATTGAGCATGGTTGTTTCCAGCAATAACGGTCTTGTAGGACGGAGAATAGGTCTTCTCCTTACCGTTCTTGGTGGTACGGGTCAACTTCGTTGTGGTATCGTTGACCACTGCAACAAATGAATTTCCATCAGCCATGATGCATTCCTCTAGCAACCTAGCGACAAACGACCCCTATTTAGCCTCACCGCATGCTATTTGTTCATCAGCGTTTCAGTTTCCTGGCGACACGACCTTCAATTCGAGCAGCAACATCCACTGGTAGAGCATGCGGCATCGAGATATGCGTTGTCCGTCCGCGTCCTTCTCCGACTGTATCGACCCGGGTGGCAATGATGTTCAAACCCTCGATGTGCTTGAGGAATTTCCAGACGGTCGTATGGCTGCGGGGCTTGACTTCGTACTCTTCAAAAATCACTGCATAGATCGATTCAACGTCTTTACTGGTCATGAATTCAGCCTTCCGCAAACGTCGGCAAATACCGAGGAGGACCAACATCGAATGGCCAGACAATTCATCGAGAACATCCTCTGGCATGACTTGAGGGACATCGCGTGCTTTGGTCTGAACATGCTCAGGAAGGATCCTCTTTTGCCCATCGGATTCAGCATGCTCCACGGCAGCACCAAGCAGTTCGATCACTTGTCGAGCGTCAC
>JAAXIR010000112.1 GCA_012270265.1 Candidatus Poseidoniales archaeon | reverse complement strand
CTGGATTTGCTCGATTCTGTTGGTTTGGAGGGACTTGAAGACAGATTCCCTTCGAAAATGTCTGGTGGTCAACGACAAAGTGTTGCTATCGCTCGTGCTCTTGCAAAGAGTCCACGCATCATTCTCGGGGACGAATTGACTGGAAACCTGGACTCTGAAACCTCGAACATGGTCATGGAAGCCTTGATCAAAACCTGCCGGAAAGAGAAGATGACAACCATCTTCGTCACACACGACCAATCGCTTACTCGATTCGCAACACGCATCGTCCATCTCGATAGTGGCAAAATTGTGGAAGATGAAACGGGTGGGCTCAAAAGCATCGCCATGACGGCGAAGCACACGGCAGAATCAGTTGTTGACAACACGGTTGATGGTGTCAAGAAGATAGGTTCGAAAATCAAAGATATGGCACAATCGATGTTGGAGTGAAGAAGTTGAACACACTGCTGTTACGACGTTTGTCGCGTAGTTTGATGCGAACCAAACTACGTATCCTTACGGTCGTTTTGCTCATCACAATATCGGTCTATGCCGGCATCGTGTTCTCTGAGCATTCCAGAAACGCTGACAGAGTCTACGATGATTTCTATGCTGAGACGAATTTCGCCGACCTCATGGCAACAAGTTACGATATCGAACACAAAGACAACCTAACAAGTGCATGTTCGTCCATTGAACACAACAGTTGCGAAACCAGTCTAATTCTCACCGGTCAATCGAAAACGGATACGGATTGGATTGCATCCAAATTCTATGGTATAGAACAAGGACAGGTCAACACACTGTGGAATGTTGATGGTTCAGTATCACCATCCGATGGCGAGATTGTCATCGATGCACACTTCGCATTGAACGATGAAATCAACATGGAACTTGGAGATACCATCGACATCATCGTTGGAGAAGGAGGCGTCCAGACGTTCACTGTCATCGGGTTTGCCAACAGTCCATTGGAGTTGTTCTACGCCAACCCAGATTCGATTCTTCCTCAAGAATCGAGCTACGTTGTTGCCTACATGGATGCTGAAGTCCTCGCCGAAATCTCAGGAAATGAGCCACTTGCTCGAAACACACTCAACATCGATTTGGAAGGAACACCTGCCTTCGATTTGAGCGATACGGATGAGAACGAGGGCGTTGAACTCCAGGCGACCAAAGACACGCTCACAGACGCTATGAACGAATCAGGTGCTGATGGATACGTCCTCGATCGTGGCCAGTTGAGTGCTGAATTGTTACGACTTGACAAAGACAGTTTGTCAAAATCGATTCCGTTCATTCTTGGAATTCTGTTGTTTATCAGTGGACTTGTTATCGCCGTCTCCCTCGATCGTTTGATTCGGACACAATCGAGAGAAATCGCAGTCCTGCGCACGATTGGAGCATCCACAAGCGATGTCATGACTGGATACTTACTGGTTCCACTCGTTCTTGGAGTACCGGGGGTATTGCTCGGTATTCTTCTTGGAACAGCGTCCATCGGTTCAGGAGCGTTCACGGCATTCTATTTCTCGTTCCTTGGTATTCCTGTCGTTGTCACCCACCACTATACTGACATCATCGCAACCATTTCTCTCTCAGCGCTGTTCATCACATTCCTCTTTGGCATCCGTCCAGCATGGAAGGCTGCTCGATTGCAACCACTCGACATTCTCGGCCAAGGATCAGATAAGAAACCAATTCGAATCTTGACCAAGATTACCTCTGCTCTTCCGCCAGGTATCGGTCTAGGTTTGCGCTCAACCTTCCGTAAGCCTGCCCGGTTGCTCGCAACCTTGCTCGCTCTTTCGCTCGCCATGGTCATTCTTGGCGGCAACATGATGTTTGTAGCAGGATTCACGGGAGCGTTTTCGGAAGCGACCGATGCACAAGAAAACTGGGAATACCAAGTTGCTGCTTTCCCTTCAGGCCTTGAGAACATCACGGCTTGGGCTGAAGAGAATACAACCGCATTTGAGCTGACGCTTGTTGTACAAGCCAGCATTACAGGGACAACAAAAGCCATCGATCTCAAAGGCAACGACGTTCTCTCTGAACAAGATGATGCACTTCACAGACTGAATCTTCTCGATGGAAATCTCCCTCAAGTAGGGCAATCGCCTGTTGAAGGCATCCTTGATGAGGGATCTGCAGCACTCGAAGGATACAGTGTAGGCGACACCATCTCAATCGAATTTGAAGGCGAGGAACACAGCATCAAGATCGTCGGTATTGCCCGTGAGCTAAGCCGGTCAATCTACATGCATCGTGCCGATGTTGAGCCGATTGTTGGACAAGAAGCCAACGGCGCATTGCTGATTACAAAGGACGGCGTTGATATAGAAGATATCCGTTTCTCGACTGTTTCAATCGTTGAGAAGGAAATTATGGTTGCAACGTTTGAGGAACTCATCGAACAACAAAAAGCGGTCATGCAATCGATCTACGTGCTTGGTGCGCTCATGGCGATTGCCATCCTCTTCAACACATTGCTCATCAATTTGAGCGAGCGTGATGCAGAACTTGCCACGTTACGTGTTCTTGGTGCAAGCCGTACTCGCTTGGCGATTATCCTCACTGTCGAACATATGTTCATCGGCCTCGTTGGAGGTCTTGCTGGCGCCCTGGCAAGCGTTGGGTTCTACACGGGCGTGGCCAATGTTTCCTCGACATGGGTGTTCCACATTCCTGTCGTCATTGATTACACCGTCTTCTCACAAATCATCGGCTTCGTTTTGTTTGCAGCATTGTTGACAACACCCGTTGGCGTGTATCGAATTGGACGCATGAATTTGCTCGAAGTAGTTGCTCGGCATGAACGATGATATCGGTTGTCTGGCATCTGTAAGACCTTACAATATTCAATCTGTAACTTTTGTAGAGTTTATTTGAAAATCAAAACTAAATACTCTACGTCATTGGTTGGTCCATGAAGCACAGCAACAGCGATGGAAAATGCCCAGTCATGCACGGTGGCGGAATGACACCCTCAA
>JAAXIR010000214.1 GCA_012270265.1 Candidatus Poseidoniales archaeon | reverse complement strand
GTGATGGCGATGGCGTTGGAAACAATGCTGATGCGTTCCCGAACGATGCGACTGAGAGTGTTGATTCCGATGGTGACGGTGTAGGAGATAACGCCGATGCGTTCCCGAATGATGGTAACCGTTCGGCAGATGCGGACGGAGATGGCGTTGACGATACCATGGATGACTGTCCGAACAGTTCAGTGACAGATGTCGTCGATGAGACCGGATGTGTCGTCCAAACCGATTCCGATGGCGATGGAGTCGAAGACATATACGACCAGTGTCCTGAGGTGAATGCATCCGAACTCGATCTCAATGGCGATGGATGTCTGGATGATACAGATGGTGATGGAATCCTCGATTCGGTTGATGAATGTCCTGAAACAGAAGCAGGACAATCTGTTTCAGAGGTTGGCTGCAGTGATGCTCAACTCATGGAAATCGATACGGACGGAGATGGTGTTTCAGACCTTGATGACACGTGTCCAGGCACGCCTGAAGGAACGACCGTTGATGCCTTCGGTTGTGAAGTTCAACAAGCCGAAGATGATGTTGAAGCTACATCTGAAGCGGAATCCTTCTTTTCAGGAAGTGATACGGTGACAACAACGCTCGGAGTTAGTGCGGTCTTGCTTGCATTGTTTACACTGCTTCAGACGAATGCTGCAGCAGCATTGCTTCCTGATGCCTTCCGTTGGGTACAGGTTCTACGCAAGAATTCGAAATTGACGAAGGAAGAGCGAAACGAGCTCACATACTTGCAATCCATCGTTCAAGCGTATTTCGACAATCCACAAGAACTCGCACATGAATTGAATCAATTGAAAGGTGATTTGACTGGAAGGTACACGAACAATGAGATCAAAAAACAAACGCGAGAGAAACTCTTCACGCTCATTGAAGACCTTCTCGCCTCATCATCTGGTGAGTTGTATCAGATTGCACACAACGATGCATATTTTGGCCTCGCAGGCTCCATTGATTCCGAAGATCGGATGAAACTTCTTCAAGAAAAATTGGCAATGAGCGATCCCATAAGCTCTGCTGGAACACCTCCAGAGCCTCATCAATCCGGTGAGGTTCTACCTCCAGTCAATGCTGTTGGTGCTGTGCAAGATGATGGATACGAATGGTTGGAATGGCCTCAGGATGGAGGCGTCTGGTACTACCGTACGGCGTACTCGAATGCATCTTGGCAGAAGTGGCAGTAAGTCGGTAAATATCGACTTGAGCTTCTTCAAGATTGATGGTTGTGCAAATCGATTCCTTGCTCATCTTCAGCAAGTTTCTCTTGCTTTGATGCATCGTTTCGTTCCGCTTGCAATCGGTCAAGATAGGCTTGATCGATATCACCCGTAACGTATTTGCCGTTGAAACAAGAACTGTCGAAACCATCGATGTTGGTTTCCTTGTGTCGAGTCACCTCTTCCAAATCATCAAGTCGCTGATAGAAGAGTTTGTCAGAACCGATGGTGGTGTTGATTTCTTCAATGGACTTTCCATTAGCGATGAACTCATCAACTGCCGGCATATCAATTCCGTAGACGTTTGGATGGCGAACCGGTGGTGCTGCAGAAGCGAAGTACACTTTCTTTGCACCAACTTCTCTTGCCATTTCGATGATTTGAGCGCTCGTCGTTCCACGAACGATTGAATCGTCCACGAGTAGAACGTTCTTGCCTTCGAATTCTCGGGGTATAGCGTTGAGCTTTCTACGCACAGATTTCATTCGCATTTCTTGTCCAGGCATGATGAACGTGCGTCCAACATAGCGATTCTTGACGAATCCTTCCCGATATGGCACGTTGAGTGTGTTTGCCATTTGAATGGCTGAAATTCGTCCAGAATCAGGAACAGGAATGACGGCATCAATGTCGTGATCGGGCCAGTCCTCGAGAACACGTTCAGCAAGCCTTCGACCTTGGTTCAGTCGTGCCTGGTAAACGGAAATCCCATCGATGGTGGAATCTGGACGAGCGAAGTAGACGTGCTCAAAAATACATGGAGTGAAGGCCTTCTTTTCTGCACATTGTTTGGTGAACAAGTGGCCTGAGGTTGAGATGAAAATGGCTTCTCCAGGTTGTACATCTGCGACAACCTCGAATCCAAGCGCTGTGATGGCAACGGATTCACTTGCAACGACCCACTCTGTACCATCTTCGTAGGCTCTCTTCCCATAAATTAGTGGGCGGATGCCATGGGGGTCTCGGAATGCAAACAATCCGTAACCGTTGACAAGACCTACACAGGCATATCCTCCATGGACGGTTGCATTCACGTTCTTGATTGCATTGAAGAAGTTGTCAACGTCAAGGAACGGTTCACCATTGATGCTCATTTGATTGCCTGAGGCATCCAGTTGGACAGCAAGATGATTCAAGAGCACTTCAGAGTCACTGGTTGTGTTGACGTGACGTCGATGTTGCACAATCAATTCTTGAGCGATTTCGCCACTGTTGGTGAGGTTCCCATTGTGTGCAAGTGCTAGGCCGTAAGGCGAATTGACATAGAAAGGTTGGGCTTCCGCAGTTGAAGACGATCCAGCAGTAGGATACCGTACATGGCCAATGCCGATGTGGCCAAGCAGCTTCTGCATGTGTCGCTTGTAAAAGACATCTGATACGAGGCCGTTCCCTTTGCGGAGATTGAATTTCTCGTTCTGTTCTGTAACGATACCTGCCGCATCTTGTCCACGATGCTGGAGGACGGTGAGACCATCATACAAGGCTTGGTTCACGTTCGAACCAAGTCGTCCAACGATGCCGATGATGCCGCACATGTGAGTCCCTTTGTTGCGGACAGTCGCGCCGCCTTTGTATTCCTTCCCCCTAAATTTGCTTAGGCTTTGGGTCGGTGGGATTTCTTGTTCCAACTGTAGGTGCGCATGCGAGCGGTCTTGCCATATCCATTTTTTTTTTAATGTTTCTTTTTCTTGTGAGATGTTTTTTTTCCTCTGCGTCGGCAGCGGATGTGTGTTGTCTTTTGACGACGACCCATGGAT
>JAAXIR010000219.1 GCA_012270265.1 Candidatus Poseidoniales archaeon | reverse complement strand
TTCGATAGTCGCTTTCCGAAAGCAATCCTGCCCATGTATCGAACATCTGTACTGCATCTGCACCACCGTGATTCACTTGGTCAGCCAACAGATCACCGACAGCATCTGCCACACTGAGCAATACCCGCATAGCATCTTCTTGATTTGAGTACACTTTAGCCCGAGTTGAATG
The DNA here is from genome assembly GCA_012270265.1 of Candidatus Poseidoniales archaeon. Classification (GTDB taxonomy): domain Archaea; phylum Thermoplasmatota; class Poseidoniia; order Poseidoniales; family Poseidoniaceae; genus MGIIa-L2. The sequence continues at coordinate 2,812 of JAAXIR010000219.1, read as the reverse complement.
GAATTCTTTGTCACCGGTTCCTCCTGCCATGAGATACATGGATGTGGTCCAAGGACAACCAACAAATCCTAATCGTGCAATTTCTGAATTTTCTTCTCCAATGGCTCGTAATCCATCTGCAGCCCATGGGGCATGAGCACGGGCAGAAAACTTGGACCAATCATCCACATCTTCGAATGAGAAAGGATCAATTCGGATTCCTCCTCCGTACTCGACCTCATACCCTAAAGCAGGCAGTGGCGTCAAAATGTCACTAAAGATAATGGCTGCATCAATTGATTTGTACCGATGGATGGGTTGCATTGTTATTGTTGTGCATAAATCGAGATTCATACATCGTTCCCAGAACGAGTGTTGAGATGCAAGGTTTCGATATTCTGGGAGGTGCCGTCCTGCCTGACGCATGAACCATACGGGAGTCCGATCAACAGGCTCTAAATTGAGTGCTGAAACGATGCGTTCTTTCCCATTCATTATGACCAATCCAAATGTGTGAGTGAATCGTCCAAGGCTTCGACAAAGCCAAGGATGTGTGATTCGTTGTGAGATGTCGAAAGGAAACCAATTTCGTAAGCAGACGGAGCGAGCATGTAGCCACGGCTGAGCAACTCACGGTGAACATCGGCATACAACGTTCCAGCATCTTTTGGTATCTGATCGGCCCGAATCGCAGGCTCAGCGTTACCGGGTGAGAACCAGAACAAACTCTCCATTCGAACCAAACGCATTGGGAAATTGTGTTTTTCTAACACAGAATGAACTTTCTCTTCCATAATTGCCCCTAATTGATCCAGATAATCGTAGGCAACCTCATCCAACAAGTCAAGAGTTTTTGCTCCAGCAGCCATTTCTAACGGGTTCCCCGATAGGGTGCCAGCCTGGTAAACTGGACCCAGTGGAGAAAGATGTTGCATGATTTCATCTCTTGCCCCGTATGCTCCGACAGGTAAGCCTCCTCCAATGACCTTACCCAGTGCGGTAATGTCAGGAGTTACACCACAGATGTCTGAATAACTCCCGTTCTTGAATCGAAATCCACTAATAACTTCATCAAAAATGAGCAAGGAATCATTTTCATCACACAATTGTCGTAGACGAGAGAGGTACTCGTTTCTCTGAATCAAAAGTCCGTTGTTTGCAGGCAGTGGCTCAATCACAACAGCAGCGATTTCTTGACCGTGTTCACGAAACAGAAATTCCACAGCCTCAATATCGTCCAATGGGCATATGAGCGTCGTCGCAACGGTATCGTTTGGAATACCCGGGCTGCTGGCGATTCCAAAGGTGGCTAGACCGCTACCGGATGAGACCATCAGTGAATCGACATGACCGTGGTAACATCCTTCAAATTTCACCAACAAGTCTCGACCAGTGTAGCCACGAGCCAGCCGTACAGCGCTCATCACTGCTTCAGTACCAGAGGACACAAATCGGACTTTATCCATGTGACGGAATCGTTTCTTCACTTTCTTTGCTAGCTCGATTTCACCTAGATGCGGTGCTCCGAAAGAGGTTCCATTGAGCATCTTTTCGTGAACAGCTTCGATGATTTCCGGATGCGAGTGTCCGTGGATGAGCGGACCCCAGGATTGAACAAAATCAACCAGCACATTCCCGTCGATATCGGTAACATGGGCGCCAGAGGCTTTTTCGAAGTAGATAGGGTTTCCATGGACCGATTTGAATGCCCGTACAGGTGAGTTTACACCACCTACTAAATGCTCGACTGCGATACTGTGCATCGTATCGGATTTTGTTCGATCCATGTCCTCAACTCACTGCAACCACGCATTGCGCGCAATTTCACGCGCATGGTAAGTCACCACGACGTCAGCACCCGCTCTCTTGAATGATGTCATTATTTCACAGACCAAACCCTTTCGAGAATCAAGATCTTTTGCACTGTTCATGACCATGGCGTATTCTCCACTCACGTTGTAAACCGCTACCGGCCTATGAACGGTATCTGCTACTTGACGTAATACATCCAGGTAGGGTAATCCTGGTTTGACCATGATGATGTCTGCACCTTCGCTCTCGTCAAGTTGAGCTTCGAGAACTGCTTCACCGTATCCTGAATTGATGTTCATTTGATGCGTTGAACGATCACCGAATTCTGGGCTTGAGTCTGCAGCATGACGAAACGGCCCATAGAAGGAGGATGCGTATTTGACGGAATAGGATAATACTCCTGTACTGGTATGGTTTGCTGTTTCGAGGGCTTGTCGAATCGCTGAGACTCGGCCATCCATCATATCGGAGGCACAGACATAATCAGCACCAGCTTGTGCGTGTGAGACTGCAATCTCGCACAATCGATCAACGGATGCATCGTTGACAATGTGGCCATGTTCAACCAAACCACAGTGGCCATGATTCGTCGCAGTACTCAAGCAGACATCGGTCATAATGACGATTGTATCTCCAAATTCAGATCTGATTTGTTTGATTGCTTCATGCAAATGCGATGTTGTATCAGATGCTTTTGTGGCGTGTTCATCTTTGTCCGCTTGTTCGACGACACCAAACAACATGATGGCAGTGAGACCATGTTCCATATCTTTTCGAACAGTTTCGATGAGGACATCGACCGATTGCTGATGAATCCCTTCCATCCCGTTCACGGGACTGTCAACATTTGAACCCTCAACAACAAAGTGGGGTTGGACCAAAGATTTCAATGAGAAATCTCCAAACAGAAGTTCTCTGCGAGCCTCCGTCCACCGGTTGATTCTTGGTCGTGCCTTCATGTTATCCTCTCCTGTTTTGATTCCACCATTGTGTCAGATACTCGGTCGTGGGTCCCTCAAGG
>JAAXIR010000208.1 GCA_012270265.1 Candidatus Poseidoniales archaeon | reverse complement strand
ACATCGGCGCTTCATCAAGACTCGTGTTCACAACCGATGGTTTTGATACGGTTGACGTCGCTACTCCGTTTATGTCCTCAACTGAGAACAACACACAAGGAGCCCGCCGTGATGAACAACATCCACGTTTTCTATCACGTGAAAACATCGTCAAGATGTTGAAGACAACCATTGTGCTCAGCGCACTGTTTATGTCCATCTGGGCGGTTATGCTGAACCAGTCGGTTGTATCACTCGATGTAACTGAAGATGAAGAATCTGCTATTCTCGTCGAAACAGAAGGCCGTGAAGCAGACGTCTACTGCCCAGAGGGCGGAGCAGACATCTTCCTTGGCACCGATTTCGATGGCGATGGGAAGCTCTCAACAAATGAAATCACTACCAGTACCAAGGTATGTCATGGTCAACAAGGTCTTTCTGGGCCTCAGGGTCAATCTGGTCAGGATGGTGAAAACGGATTCAACGGCAACTCAAGTCTCGTCAATCTGACGGCATTGTCACCTGGAATTCCTTGCCAATTCGGAGGAATTCAAATCCAGTCAGGAGTCGACAACGATCAGAACCAATTCCTCGACGAGGAAGAAGTGCAAACAACGGCTCATATCTGCGATGGTCAACTTGGAGAAGAGGGGCCTGAGGGTCAGCAAGGAACCGATGGGGCGCAAGGGTACTCCGCGCTCATTGAACAACATCAAGCCCCAACCTCCATCTGTCCACAAGGCATCGTCATACACTTCGGTGTTGATGATGGAATCGACATGGCGACTGCCAATGATGGAGTTCTTCAGTATGACGAAATTCGAGAATCGTTGCAAATTTGTTCTGAGCAATTGTATGAAGGATTAGTCTTCGATTCCAATACAGGAGTTACAAATGGATTCTCCAGCGAGTGTAGTAATATCCAGACCTCAGATATCGTCCTGTTTTCTTCGAACGATGGAACAAACGGATGCGAACTTTGGATTCTCAATCAAGAGAACACACCATTGATGCTCATGGACATCCATGCATCTGGCGATTCCATTCCTGGCCGTGAACTTGGCATTCACGTTGTAGAAACGGAGCGTGGACAACGCTTCTTCTTTGATGCTGATGATGGTGTCCATGGACGTGAATTGTGGGTGAGCGATGGAACTTCCACCGGAACAACAATGCTTGGAGATATGGAATCTGGTGATGCTATCGATTGGAACTCGGAAATCACGACATGGATGAACGGGGTTGTGTTCACAACGAACGGACAACAAGGAAACAGAATGTGGTGGAGCAATGGAAGTGTGACCACGTCCATCTGGCAAGCACCTTGGTTTTCAGCCTCTGCATCGTCGGATTTGATCAATCAATCAGCTGCTATAACGTCGATTGGACAAGGTCTGCTTCATGGTGATGCATCGGGTCTTTGGTTTGCTGCGAAAGAGACGCAGATTGGACTCGAAATGATGTATCTTGACAACAACGGGTCGCTGCATATGTTCGACTTGCAACCATTCGGTGATTCTTCACCATCTCGTGGTGTATCGGTCGATGGTGGATATGTGGTCATCGCCAGTGATGGAACTGGACGACAACTGGCTAAGTTGGATCAAGATGGAGGCTATCAGTGGCTTACCTCAATGACAAAGGAAGGAACGACCACACCAACATCCGTGGTTGCTCCTGCATTTGGGATTCACAAACTCGGTGATACGCTCGTCTTTGACGTGGTCTATCGCGGTGCTGATGCAACCTTATTCAGTTACTCCTTGACCGACGGAATGCTTCAGGAACTCAGTTCAAGCATTGTTGCACCAGGTCACAGTGTTGATGTTGTCTCGAATGGAAACACGATTTGGTTTGATTGTGTTCAAGCCAATACTGGCATGGAGATATGCCAAACCGATGGGACCGTTATGGGTACAATGTTGACGCTTGATTTGATGCCTGGTGTGAGTGCAAGTCAGCCTAGGTCGTTTGCCTACGTTGATTCGACATTGTATGTGCTCGCTGAAGGGTTGGATGGTTCAGGAACAAACAGTGGCCATGCATTGTGGTCCATCGATGGAAACGTTGCAACGCTCGAACTCGACGTGTGGTCTGGCGTTGGAAACGATTCAAATGCGGGCACATATGGGTCACTTGTCGCAACATCGAACCATCTGTTGTTCATTGCCGATGATGGCCAACACGGTCACGAATTGCATCAATACCTTCGTTCATCCATCCGAGATCAGTGGATGGTTTGGGATTGAATACGATCAATGCAATACGAGCATGATTCACCAGGAACATAGGCTGGGTGAAGCTGTTCTTTCGGTGTCAAGGGTTCACGGCATGCAAAGCATACCGTGGTTCCAGTCTCCGTAAGATCAGGAAGGAGTGCAACACGCTTGTCAAAGACGAAGCACTCACCGTCCCAGTAGTCGCCTCCAACTTGTTCAAAGTAGCCAAGGATACCCCCTTCAAGCTGCTTGATGTTGGTGAAACCCGCATCTTTCATGATGACGCTGGCCTTTTCGCAGCGGACGCCTCCTGTACAGAACATGACGATTTCTTTGTCTTTGTAGGATGAATCCATCTCGGAGACCGCTTGGGGAAACGCTCGGAATGTGTCAATGTCCAGTTCAATGGCATTTTGGAACGTCCCGAGACGTGTCTCGTAGGTGTTTCGAGTGTCGAGCAATACAACGTCCTCGCCATTGAGGAGCTTTTCGTGCAATTGCGCAGGGAGTATACGCCCATCATGAGGTTCGACCCGATCGAAGTTCGGCAAACCAACCGAGATGATTTCGTTCTTGAGACGTACATTCATGCGATTGAACGGTTGGTGTTCTGAAGGAGAGACTTTGAAATAGATGTCAGCAATTCGTTCATCCTAGCCAAGATACAATCGGAATTGATCGATGCTCGGTTTTGGACCTGCAACGAAGATATTGATGCCCTCATGGCTGAGCAGAATGGTGCCTTTCAATCCGAGTTCGTCGCACTTCTGCTTGAACGGTTGGCGCAGAGCATCTCTATCATCGAGTA
>JAAXIR010000258.1 GCA_012270265.1 Candidatus Poseidoniales archaeon | reverse complement strand
GCCTGGATTGATCAAAGGTGCTGCAGAAGGAAAGGGAAGAGGAAAAGAGATCCTCAATGTGATTCGTTCATCTTACATGGTTCTGTACATCGTTGACCCTTTCCAGGATGGGCATTTTACTGTCCTGCATCGAGAATTGCACAATTCAGGTCTTCGATTAAATCAACAGAAGCCTCCCGTTTTCATCAAGCGTGTCGATAAAGGAGGAATCGATGTACGAACAACGGTTGAACAAACGCACCTCACTCCTGAAGAAATGGGTGACATCATTCGATCGTTCGGTTATAAATCTGCGATTGTAACGCTACGACAAGATACAACAGCTGAACAAATTGTTGATTGTTTAGCAGGAAACATCGTCTATGAAAAAGCGGTTATTGCCATCAACAAAATTGACATTGCAACACCCGAGGATATTGAAAGAGCGAAATCGGGACTCCCAAGCGACTGGCCAATCATGGAAATATCTGCGTTCAAGGACATTGGACTCACTGAATTGAAGGATTTCATTTACGACAATCTTGGGTTCATGCGCATCTTCCTGAAGCCACAAGGACAGGAAGCCGATTTGGAAGAACCTCTGATTGTTAAGGACGATTCAACCGTTGAAACAATCTGCAACAAGTTGCATCGCGACTTTGTCCGAAAATTCCGTTTCGCTCGAATCAAGGGTCCTTCTGCAAAGTTTGACTGGCAACGTGTTGGACTTGATCACCAACTCAAAGATGGTGATCTCCTGACCATCGTGGTGAAACGATGAAGCATTTGTGGCCTTACCACAAAGACGCACTTGCATTCGGATTGGGTGCTTTTTTCATCTACGTTGGAATTCTTCACTTTATCGATGTCGAATGGTTTACACCGATTGTCCCTGAAGCTCTTCCATTCAGTGCAGAATTTTGGGTCATCATCAGCGGCATACCAGAGGTTCTCTGTGGAATCGGACTCATTGCCCGACCGACACGAGCCATTGCAGGAAAGGCAACGGTTGCTCTTCTCATCGTTCTGTATTGGGCCAATCTCAACATGTGGATCAACGACATTCCGCTGAATGGAAACACCTTCCCATTGTGGGCACACGTCCTTCGTGCCTTTGCACAACTTGGCATGATTGCCGTTGCTGCCTATCTCGGCGAGTGGATTCGAGAAATCAAACTCAACGAGGATTAGACCCACTTATCGTCTCCATCTTCGCCGTTTCGGACACGAATGAAGGCAATGAGAAGAACAAGAACAGTGATGAGGATTCCAATTTGAACGACGCCACTTGAAACTGACGAGGATGTTTGTTCACCGTCGTCACCATCGGCCGAGTCGTTTGGACGCGTTGGACTTGGCTGGGTGTGGGCTCCCTCACCCTCGATGGTAACCGAGATGCTGCTCTGGTTCAGATTGCCTGAGGCATCAGCACTTTCGACCAACAACTCATACACACCGTTCGCGTAGGCCTCGGTGATGAATTCGTGATTCTTCTTGGTTGCAAATGCATCCTCGTGAATGGTTGTCCCACCAATTGAAACAGTCTCTGTAGCGCTTTCCGAGGTGTACCATGTAACTCGGATTCGGCCATCGTCGAGGACTTCGGCATCCAAATTCAACAGTTCAGGTGCAGTTTCATCGACGACGCTGCTGGTGTTGAAATACAGGATAACATCCTCGGTTCCATCTGCTCGAACAAACACCCAGTAGGATGTTCCAACTTCGAGTTCAGTGAGTGTCACTGCGTGATCTGTTCCTTCAGCTGTTTCGAGAACATTTGTCGTTGCATCGACAGGCTGTTGGTCTGCAAGAGCATATTGAATCGATGTAGCTGCAGAGACCGTTGTTGACCATGTCAATACTGCGCTCGAAGAGGTGACCGTTTCGACAGATGCTCCGAATATTTGTTGAGGAATTTCAGGCATTTCAAATCCGGTCAATGTGGCATACACATGACCATCGACATCGTACGATGCAAGCATTTGTTCTTGACCAGCTCCCTCAAGAATCATATCGATGATGTTGGGATCGTAATCGATTCCATCGTCTGCTGCAGGATTTGAGCCACCGCCAAGTGTCCAGGTTGATGGAGTTGCATCAACGTCTCTCCACTTTCCTGTTCCAAACCCGTCTTGACTACCGATCACAATGATGTATCGATAGTTCGGTATGTCATCGCCGATCACATCCTTGCTCACAGTGAAAGTGATGGTTTTGGCATCAACATCACCCGAGACATCGATTCCACGCGACGAGGTGCGTCCCGCTGAGGTTTGGACAGCAACCACAGCACCAGGTGCTCCTGTTCCACTTATAGCGACTTCCCATGCCCATGCATCATCGATTCGAGCATTTGCCCCATCGAGCATCTCTGTTGAGCCGTAACTGGTGTCGCCTTGATCGACATAGATTTGCACGATTTGATGGCTAAACCCATTGCTAAGGCCCCAGATATCGGTCATTTCATCCATTTCAAGAATGAATTGAGCGTTCCATGCACTTTGACGAATAGTGAGTTTTCTTGCATCCCATAGACCACCATCGTTTGGTGTTGCGAAATCACTTGCAAGTGGATAGATGTAGTCTCCATCACCGGTTTCGTCTCCAATGGCATCGTCCAGTTCAAGCAAGGTCACCCACTCTTCGAGGTCAGGAAGAACCATTTCAGCGGGTGCTGGTGGTGCCATCTCCTTGTCCTCACCATCACCATAGGCGAGCGAATCAGCGAGAGCTGCGACGACCTTGATGCGTGTCGAATAGCGTGGTGCGAGCCCAATCTCGGACCAAGGGATGACAAACTCATACACATCCTGAACGGCGCAACCACCGAGTCCAGAACTTCCGCTCAAGACCCATTGCTCCTGATCACCAGTCTTGCCTTTTGCCGTGAAGAGGTTCCATTTCGCACGTCCATCGTCACGCAAAGTTTCGAAATCAAAAGCGACCATGTATTTGGATGGGAAACTGAGAATTTGATTTCCGTAGTAGGTACGGAAATTCGTTTCAGCCTCGTTGAAATTGACCGCATTAGGT
>JAAXIR010000032.1 GCA_012270265.1 Candidatus Poseidoniales archaeon | reverse complement strand
ATCAAGATGGAAGCGGAGGTATCGCTCAGTACAACCTATCGACAAGCACTTGGGGCACATCTGTCCTACCATCCGGCCAAGTCGATCGGGTTACTGCGTTCGAGTCTTCAACTGGAAACACGTGGATTTCTTGGGGCGAAATCGCACTCGAAGTCTACAGTTCGAGCGGAACCAAACTTGGAACCTGGGACAATCTTGAATTCCCAATTCGAGAAATTATCGAATACGATGGACTCATTCTCTTCGCTACAGAGGATGGGGTTGAGCGGTTTAACGAGACCTCATTCTCGTGGGAATCGACATGGACACCTGGAAACGGATTGCCAAACAACATGGGCGATTGGGTTGGTGAGCTTTGGACGGATGGAACACACCTCGTTGTTGGATCGGCAACCTTCGCAGGTTGGGGCGGATTCCAGCGTGGTGTTGTTGGCCATCTTGATGGTTCGACTGGAACATGGTCGACCTTCAACACTGGGCAAAACGGTGTTCCAAACGGATACCCTCTCTCAATGAGCACATGTGGCTCGTATCTCTACATCGGATTGTTCAACAACAACGGTGGTGTCATGTACATGGATTTGAACACCTCTTCGGTGGTTGGGTCATTCACAACATCCGTCTTGAGCAATGGACGTGTGGCCTCTGTTGCATGTGATGCTGTTGATACGCTCTACGTTGGTTACGATGCGGACAATCAAGGCATTTCCAAGTACGATACGGCATCTGGAACATGGCTAGCAAAGATTACCTCTGCATCCAATGGACTTCCAACAGATCCTGTTTGGCTTGATGCAATGGATTTCTCAAATGGTAAACTCATGATTGGGTACGATGATTCGGGTGGATTTGCTATCATTTCAACTCGAGGAACAATTACAGGACAAGCAAGTGTTCAACAGGTTGGAACACCAGTTACATCCGTTAAGCATACAGGAACAGAGTGGTTGATTGGGCAAGCAGGTGAGGCGAGTGGTTACTCTCGTGTCGATAAATTGGGTACTTCTGGCCTGTATACTGCATTCGAACTTCCAGCGCTTGTCAGTGGAAACATTCCTTCCATGGTTTCGGACGGTTCCAAGATTTGGGTTGGTACAGAATCGTCGTCCGGAGGACAAGGAAACGGAGGAGGCCAAGGTACAGCGGGCATCCTTCAAGGTTCATTCAACTCAAACGGTGGTATCGATTGGGAGGAAGGTTGGTCGTTCCCATTCTCAACAACCATTGGCGACATGCTGATGGATGGAACAACCATCTACATCTCAACAGCAGGGAATGGTCTCTACGTCTTGGATACGACAACAGGAACGCTCCAACGTCAAACGGGATCCATTCACAACAGTCTTGGAGGTTTGGACATGCATCAAGCCAATGGGGTTTCAACACTCTACGTTGGATTGCTGGGGACCTTCTCCACTGCTGCTGGTGTGCAAGCGTTCGATGTTGCAACACAGCAGTTCGGTGCAGGACAGTTGCTCTCTGGACTCCCTTCCGATAACATCCAAGGTTTTGCAGTATCAAATGATCACGTTTACGTTGCCACACAAAACGGAATTGGTCGCTGGAACATGTCTGCAAATGATTGGGACAACCCTCTTACGACGGCAGATGGCCTCCCTTCTTCGAACGTTGAAGATATCAAATTCATCTCAAATACACTCTACATCGCATCCGGTAGTGGCCTGACGCAATACATTCCAACCACAGGAGCGATAACGACAAACACAAGTGCTGATGGATTGCTTGGAAACTCTGTATGGTCGATTGAAACCTATTCGCCTTCAAGCGCAAATCAAGCTGTGCAACTTGTTCTTGGACACGATGGTGCTGGCTCAGAGCGCCCAGGTGTGTCGATGGTTGATTCCTCTTCGAACAGCGTGATTTCAACACACCGATTCGATCAACTTCCTTCTAACTACGTCACCGCAGTCGCATCCGATTATGCAGGCCTGCACATTGCTACCGATGTGGGGCCATTGATTCACTACGATGGGTTGTCCAACGAGTTTGAGGACGGTTTGTCGAGTTCACAAATCTCATCATGGCCGATTTACAGGATGAGCAGCGATGGAACCCATCTCATGGTCATGGGATTGAACGCAATGACCATCGTCGAAGCGCATACAACCTCGCACTCAAGCGTCAAGTCAGCCATTGTACAAAACCCAACCAACGTTGCTGTCGGCTCAAACGGTTTCTGGTTAACTACCAGTGATGCCGGTTTGCGCGGATGGACACCAGCAACGGCCTTCGACGAGATGGAGAGCCAAACTTCTCGTTATGCGAATCCACTCAACATTGGCTTCAATTCTGAATACATGGAAATCACCAACATGACCCATCCCGGGTTTAGCATTGATCTGGTTACTCCAGATGCTCCTGTTTCGTTGAACAGCTCGGTTGGCCAACCCGGCGTGCATGGACTCCTGTTCCAAACGGTACCACTCATCATGACTTCTCCCGTATCGAATGCTGCTGTCTGGGCAAAATCGACCACGCTACGGTACGACGCAGTCCTTGAACTGGACAACACCACCGGCGTTGAAGATGGCCTTCAACTCGCCATCAACAATGGTCAACTCATCAACGGTACCCGCTTTGTTCCAATCAAGTTGATTTCTCCAACAAACGGCTCGATTGAAGTTCGCTTGACCTACGATTGGGTTCGATTGGATACGCCAGTCGAAATTGCGGACATGTACGATCGCCCCGATGACGGGGGAGGCGCTCTCACGGTCGAATGGACATTGGTCCACGATCCTGATTTCAGTCGTTATCTCGTTTATGTGAGCGACCAGCCATGGACTGCACTTCCAACAGATATCGATCTTGTTGGTCGAATCATCGACAAATCTGAATCAATTCACAGCCGATTGAAAGCCGATGTTACAACTGCGAATGGTGTTCCTTTGGTCGATGGTGTCGAATACTACGCTCTCGTTGTGGTTGAATACAACAACGGTAGGTATGGTCTACCGAGCCAAGTCTTCGGGCCCGTCACAACAAGCAACGAAGTCCCAACACCACC
>JAAXIR010000028.1 GCA_012270265.1 Candidatus Poseidoniales archaeon | reverse complement strand
ATCAAGTCCCGACGTGGTGACAAGGTCATTACTGCAAAGGATGAGGATCACGTTGTTCGCGACACATCCCCAGAGTCCCTCTCAAAACTACCAACAGCGTTTGGCCCTGATTCTTTGGTCACTGCAGGAAACGCTTCTGGAATTGTCGATGGAGCAGCAGCTGTTGTCATCAAGTCAGCATCACAAGCAGAAGCAGATGGAGACGAACCTCTCGCTCGCATCGTAGGTTGGGGAATTGTTGGTCTCGAACCTGCAATCATGGCCTACGGACCCGTTCCAGCCTCAAGAAAGGCTCTTGAGAGAACAGGCCTCTCCATCGAGGACATTGACCGATGGGAGATCAACGAAGCATTCGCAGGCCAAGCTGTTGCGTGTGTTAAGGAACTTGGTCTTGATGAAGACAAAGTCAATGTCAATGGAGGGGCAGTTGGTCTAGGACATCCGCTCGCTGCAACAGGCACTCGCTTGACACTCACACTAGCACATGAATTGAAGCGATCCGGTGGCAAGTACGGTATTGCAACAGCATGTATTGGTGGTGGACAAGGGATAGCCATCGTCATCGAAGCACTCTGATTATCATGGCAGTGTTCAATCTATGGTCGCTTGGTCACTTTGTACAGTGGTCCCTTGTTGGTCGTTTCATATTGACAAATTGGTACGTGTTCCTTTTCTTATCGATTGGATGGGAGTTCGTTGAATTGGTGCTACCTTATGAATTTGCAAAGGAAACCATCGACAACAAAATCTCTGATGTCATCGTAAACGTCGCAGGCTTTTGGATTGGGAATCGAATCCGAATTGATCCTATGCTTGCTTCAAGAACATCGTGACGGATTTTTCTGCATGATGAAGAACTCCAACTTCTTCGAATCCAAAGCGGTGATGAAATCGCATTGAGCCTGGATTCGGTGGTTCTCGATTAACTTCAGCTGCAACAGGTACGCCATGTTGTTTTGAATACGAAATAACATGGTTGTACAATGCAGAACCCAATCCTTTGTTTCTCTGACCTTCTGAGACTGCGATTCGATCGACGTAAACAAAAGAAGCATAGTGTTCGTTGAACCAAGCATAATTGAGGCTCCCATACTCTGTTTTTGGAGGTAAACAGATGACAAATCCGAGCAATTCGCCTTGGTCATACGCTCCGACAGAGAGTGAGGAGAATTCCAGTAATTTTGCGATTTCCTCTTTCGAAACTTTACCTGTCCCGGGTAGTCCTTGCTCATTGATGTCCCACATTGCTTCAATATCAGAAGTTGACAACGCAATGATGTCCATGTTCAGACTTCAAGAGTGGTGGTTAATGGATGAAGCGGTGCGAAGCTATTTGCTAAATCAGAGAAACTTCGAGTCGTAATGCACTTCGAGTTTTCGTGGTACGATGTCTTTTTCGATCAGTGCACGAATTGCTGCTGTCTCCATTCGAGCACCTCGAATCGTTGTCACAAACGGTATGTTCAATTCAACAGCAAGACGGCGCATCATGTTGCCATCACGAACGGCTCCTCCTGAAACAGTAGGCACGTTGACGATGAAGGAGATATCACCACGGCGCATCAAGTCAAGTGCATCAGGATGCTTCCTTTCATTGATTCTATAGACAGTGGTCACTTCAACATTGGAAGGCCTCGAGACGGCAGCTGTACCTGGTGGTGCACACCAGGTATATCCGAGCTCGCCCAACTCTGCTGCAATTGGAACGAGTGCGTCTTTGTCTTCGTCTCGAACGGTCAGGTAAACGCCACCAGAACTTGCCACAGGCACCTCTGTAGCCAACCTCGCCTTGAGATAAGCAACGTCAGCAGATGTATCCGACCCATAGACTTCTCCAGTTGATTTCATCTCAGGTCCAGGAGCTGGATCGAGGCCACGCAATTTGATGAATGGGAACACGGGGGCTTTGACACAGATTTGGCCGGAGGTTCGCTTTGGAATTGTCTGTTCAGAAAGAGGTATTCCAATCGTAACATTGGCTGCAATCTTCGCCAATGGTAGTCCTGAGGATTTTGCAACAAACGGAACGGTTCTTGAGGACCGTGGATTCACCTCAAGCACGTACAGATCATCACCCTGTATGGCGAATTGAATATTGAAGCATCCCTTGATGTTGAGTCCCAAACCAATGGTTTTTGTCTGCTCAGCCACGCGTGTAAGCATTTCTTCACTAATGTTTTGAGCAGGTATGAAACAGGTCGAATCTCCTGAATGAATGCCTGCTTCTTCGAGATGTTCCATTATGGATACAAATTGAAACTGTTTGCCATCACCTGCTGCGTCAAATTCGAGTTCTGTTGCATGTCCGAGGTAATCGTCGCCAAGCAGTGGCTTGTATGGTGCTAGGTATGCCTCTTTGAGATATGCTTCCAATTGTGTTTCATTGGAGAGGATCTCCATTCCACGACCACCGAGGACGTAGGATGGACGAATCAAAACAGGGAATCCTATACTGTCCACTGCTTTTCGAATATCATCAGCTGTTGTACCCGTTGCACCATTCGGCATGCGCAGGCCGTGTTTCTTGGCAAATGCTTCGAAACGTTCCCGGTCGCTAGCTTCGTCGATTCCATCGACACTCGTACCAAGAATCTGTACATCTGCACCCTTCGATGCTAAGTGAGTAAGTCGCTTTTCGATGGGTTGTGCGAGGTTGATGGCTGTTTGTCCTCCGAATTGTAGGAGGATGCCATGGGCTTTCTCGCGCAAGAGAATCTCTGAAACACATTCGCTGGTTAGTGGATCGAAGTAGAGACGGTCGGACGTATCAAAGTCCGTTGAGACCGTTTCGGGGTTGTTGTTGATGAGAACTGCATCCATTCCAGCAGAACGAATCGCCATGACTGCATGCACACATCCATAGTCGAATTCAATCCCCTGACCAATTCGAATCGGTCCTGAACCAATCGCAACCATTCGCTGCTTGTCCCGCTTATCCAAATTTGGAACATGGTCAACACCATCGTCCTGGAAGGGTTCGTAGGTCGAGTAGTAGTAATGTGTCTTTGCAGCGAATTAAGCTGCACAAGA